>JALZEZ010000004.1 GCA_030861775.1 Actinomycetota bacterium | reverse complement strand
GCCTCAACGTCGGCGACTACCGCCTGCCGGCCGCGTGGGCCTCGGAAGGCCACAGCGAGTGGTCCTCGCTGCGCGCCATCGAGAGCTATTACGGCCCGGACGCCGGCCAGGTGCGGGCGCGCGTCCCGGCGCGCTCCTTCCCCGGTTCGCCCGCCCGGGCCGTCGCGGCCAGCTGCCCGACGACCTGGCCGACGCGTTCGGCTCCGTCGTGCGCGTCGGCTCGGCCGGCTGGGATGCCTGCGATCACTCCACCCTGCCGGCCCGCTCCCGCCTGACCCGGCCGGAGCGCGAGGCGGGCCTCCGCGTGGCCACCGCCCCGATGATCCGCGAGCCCGACGAGCTGGAATGGGAGGTGGAGGAGCGCTCGGGGCTGCGCTTCTACCGGATCCATCCCGCCGACCGGGAGCCCACGCGCGCGCGGGTGGAGAAGGTGATCGCGGCGTGGGACGAGCAGGACGTGGCGATCGGCCTCGCACCCGAGCTCTGCCTGTCGCGCGCGCTGCTGGAGCGCTGGCAGGTCGCGCTCAGGGAGCGAGCGGGGGCGGGGACCAGCCGGCTGCGGCTGGTCGTGGCGGGCAGCGGCAACGTGGCCGGCTCCTCGCCGCCGGCGAACGAGGCCGTGCTGCTCGACGCGCGCACGGGGGAGGTGCTCGTCCGCCAGCGCAAGGTCCACCCGTTCAACTTCTCGCACGCCGATCTGGAGCTGTGGGGGCTGACCGACCGCCTGACCGCTCCGATCGACGAGGACCTGAGCCGCGGCAAGCGGTTGTGCGTGATGGAGGCGGGCGGCGTCCGGCTGGCGATCCTGGTGTGCGAGGACCTGGCCCGGCTGCACGCTTTCTCGGCGGCCCTTCACGCCCACGGGGTCTCGCTGCTGCTGGTGCCGGTGTTCGCCCGGCCGACCAAGGACCGCCGCTGGGAGCGCGTGCGGGCCGAGGTCTACAGCGACGCGATCGGCTCGAGCGTCGTGGTCGCCAACAGCCTGGTCATCGCCGAGATACTGCGGAGCCCGACGCCGGTGGGGACGGCGATCGCCATCGCGCCGGGTCAGGCCGCGGTGGGGCACGCCTCCGAGCCGGACGACGTGGTGGTGTTCGAGCTCGACGGCGACGGGCCGCGGGTGGCGCACGAGCGGGGCGTGGGGCCGGGCTAGGTGGCGCTTTCCCGCTCGACGGCGGCGGCCTGAGCCGCGTCCATCCAGATCTCCCAGCGCCCGGAGTCCGAGTGGCGGTCGCCCACGAACCGGTACGGGCGGCGGCCGCCGAACTCGGTGTGACGCATGTGCGCGACCCCTCCGAGGACCGAGGCGATGCGCCGCCGCGGCCAGCCCAGCGCGTCCTCGACCTCGGGGAACGTGCGGGCGACGCCCGGGGTCCGCGCCAGCTCGTCGAGCAGCGCTCCCATCAGGTCGCTGCACGAGTCGCGGAACCGGGCGATCTCGCCCGCCTCCGTCATCGCGTTCTGCGGTGCGTGCTCGCCCAACGGACCCATTCTGCGCGCCGGTCGGTCAGTATGCCGCGACATGGGGAGCAGACCGACCCGGCGCGTGGCCGCCGGCGCGTGCGCCGCGTTCGCGCTCGTGCTGCTCGACGCGGCCCCCGCGCTGGCCTCCGAGCACACGGACGCGAGCGACTCGATCTTCTCGACCACGCTGCTGCCGGTCTCGCTCGCGATCATCATGGTCAGCCTCGGCCTGTCGCTGACGGTCGCCGACTTCGCGCGCGTCTTCAAGTTCCCGAAGGGCGTCGGGATCGGGCTCGTGAACCTGCTCGTGGTCTCGCCGCTGCTCGCCTTCGGGGTTGCGGAGCTGGTCGGGCTCGAGGCGGCCCTCGCCGCCGGCCTCGTCCTGCTCGGCGCGTCGCCGGGCGGCACCACGGCCAACCTGCTCACGCACGTCGCGCGCGGCGACACCGCGCTGTCGATCACCATGACCGCGATCTCGAGCGTCGCGGCCGTGCTCACCGTCCCGCTCTACCTCGGATTCGCGATCGACCACTTCGACGCGGGCTTCGAGGAGGACCCGGAGATGGTCGCGGTCGCGGCGCGGGTGTTCTTCATCACCGTCGTCCCGCTCGCGATCGGCATGGCGATCAGGGCGCGGCGCACCGACTGGGCCGTGCGGAGGGAGGGGCGCGCAAGGCAGATCGCGCTGGGGCTGTTCGTGTTCGTCGTGGCGGCGACGATCGCGAACGAGAGCGAGGCGATCACCGACCACTTCGCGGACCTGGCGCTGGCGACCCTGCTCCTCAACCTGACCGCGATGGCGATCAGCTTCAACGTCGCGCGGCTGGCCCGCCTGGACCGGCGGCAGTCGACCGCGATAGCGATGGAACTCGGGGTCCACAACGGGACGGTCGCGATCACAGTCGGCGCCGGGATCGCGACGATCCTCGCCAGCCCGGCCGCGGTCTACAGCGTGTTCATGTTCATCACGGCCGGACTGTTCGCGCGGCTGATGTACAAGCGCAACAGCGCGGAGACGGTCGGGGCGCCCGAGGGCGGCGAGGTGGGACCCGAGGCGGAGCAGCCGGCCTCGGCGTAGCGCCGCTACGGAAGCGGCGCCGAGCGCGAGGAGCCGCCGCGCGTCCAGAAGAGCGTCTGCTCGTCGGCGGACTTCGCGATCGACCGCGGCGCGATGTCCGAGCCCGAGTCGAGGGCCCGGCTCTCCGTGTCGCCGGGCCTCCGCACGACGACCTCCAGCACCGGCTCGGTGATGTCCCGGAACCCGCCGCCGGGGACCGGCTCCTGGCCGACCTTGCGGCTGCCCTCGCCGATCCAGGCCGTCGTGCCGTTGGCCTTCACCACGATCGACCGTACGCGGAGCGAGTAGGGGGTGACGTTCGGGTCGCTGCCCGTCTCTGGGCCGAAGACCCCCGCGGTGAACACCCGCGTTCCGGTCTTGAGGTCGTAGAGCAACACCTGCGCGCCGCCCTCCTCGTCCTCGACCCCGTAGCCGACGTAGCGCCCGTCGAGCCGCAGTACGCCGACGCCCGTGACGGGCGGGCCGAGCGGGTCCTGCTCGGGCAGGCGGCGGATGCGCCCGGTGCTGTAGATGCAGCCGTACACGTAGTCGCCCTTGCGGAAGACGATCCCGAAGCGCGTCTCGTCGATCACGCGCGAGGTCCGGCTGAGGTGCTCGAAGCAGCCCTCGCGGTCGCGCTGCGCGGACGCTGTCTGCGGCGCCGCGAGGAGCGCGGAGGCGATGAACAGCAGGGCGATGTGGCGGGTTCCTCTCATTTCACCTCCCGCAACCCGCACGGCGACGCCGTGTCGCGGCCACGCCGAGCCGGTTGTCAGGACGCGCACAGAAAACGGTGGTGCTGCGATCGCAAGGACCCCCGGCCGGCTCAGGCGGGCGGCGGCAGCCCGGCCAGCACGGCGATCAGCTCGTCCGTGTTCGGTTCGCCGTAGGGGTTCGGGCGCATGACCGGGAAGCTGTCGCCGTCGATGGTGATCGTCCCGCCCTCGGACTTCGCGCCCTCCGGGAGGTCGGCGAGGGACACCGACTCGCGCGGGTAGCGGAACCTGACGCCCTCCCGGATCTTGAGCCTCTGGTAGACGGCCGCGTCCTCGTTCTGGCCCACCTCGGTGGCCCTGAAGGCGACGACCTCGTTCGCGGTCACCGCCAGCACGAAGTGGCGCGGGAGCTTCTTCGAGCGGCTGGGCAGGAGCAGCTGCAGCGACTCCCACAGCTGATCCAGCCCCAGCGGCCACCGGGATGGCGGACTTGAAGCTCCCGTAGGGGCTGGCTAGGGCTGACCGGCGGTAGGGCCACCCCTGCCCCGCCCGATCAGCCAGGCGACGAGAAGTGCGATCAGGACGACCAACGCCACCGCGTAGACCACAAAGCCAACGTCGGAAACGACGCCTGAGGTGGCGAGGGAAAGAATCACCGCCACGACGAACACGCCGAGCACAATGAGAATCCATTGGCGAAGCCGGCCCTGCATGTTCGCCAAAGCCTAACCGGCTGGTGGGTATCAGCGGTGAGCGGCGCGGCCCGCGCCCTGCCGAGTAGTCGTTTGGCGCGCAAGGTGCGGGGGAACGCTCGTGCGGGGGGCACCTTTCCACTTGGCACTGAACCGATTCCGACGGGGACGTCGCGCGGCGCCATGAGCCGGCGGCGTCGCCACATCATCCGCCTCGCCGGCGCCGTCGCGACCGGGGCGCTCATGGCCCTCCTGCCGTCGGCGGCGGAGGCAACGAACGACAAGTCGACTCGCGGAGGGTCGCTCTCCGTACGGGTCGTGACCGCAACCCAGGAAGACGCGCTGCGGACCAACCGGCTGCGATTTCGCGTCGTCTCGCGCCGTGCCGCCCGGGTGAGGCTCAGCGCGACGGTCCGCAGGAGGATCATCGCCGGGCGGAAGACCGTCCGCCTCCGGGGTCGCAGGGCGCGGATCGTCTCGCTGCGCCTAAGCCCTCGCGGCCGGCGGTTGCTCGCCACCTGCACTTCCCGGCGGGTCACGATCGTGGCCCGCGCCGGACGCCGTAAGGCGCATCAGCACAGATCGCTCCGACTCGACCGCGCCCGCTGCCCGGCCCAGGGGCAGCCGGCCGACCGAGCGCTTCCCGGCTGCGCGGCGCCCGACGCCGCCGGCGGCGAGTGGCCGTTCTACAGCGGCACGCTCGACGGCCACCGCGAGCAGCCCGAGGAGAAGTCGATCGACACGGGCAACGTCTCCGGGCTGGGCGTCGCTTGGCGGACGAGGACGCCGGACGGAGGCGTCATCCACTCGACTCCCGTGGTGGTCGACGGCTGTGTGTACACGGGGACCGAGCTCGGCAACGTCTACGCGCTCAACGCCGATACCGGCAAGGTGGTGTGGAGCCAGGAACTGGGCGAGGGCACGAGAGGCAGCAGCACGTTCGAGGGGGCCGGCATCGTCGGCTCGCCGGCGGTCGCGGACGGACTCGTCTACGTCGGCACCACGACGCCGAAGGCATCGGTGCTCTCAGCGCTCGACCAGGCAACGGGCAAGATCGTCTGGAAGCGCGTCATCGACGAGGACGAGGGCGGCGGCGTCGACTCGAGCCCCGTGCCCTTCAAGGGCATGGTCTTCCAGGCCTTCAAGGGCGACGAGTCGAGCAACCACTCCAAGCCGGGCTTCGTGATCGTCGACGGGTCGCGGCGCAGAGGCGGCAAGATCCTGGTCAAGACCCACACGGTCCCGCCGGAGGACTTCGAGGCCGGCTACCGCGGCGGCTCGATCATCAACACGCCCGCCTACGACCCCGAGCGGAAGCTGGTCTTCGCCGGGACAGGCAACCCGGCCAGCGAGAGGCAGCATCCGCGCACGAACTCGCTGCTGAAGATCGACGCCGACCCGGCCTCGCCGACCTTCGGCAAGATCCTCGCGTCGCACCGCGGCACCTCAGATAGCTATCCGGTCCCGCAGGACGTCGACCTGCCGACCTGTCAGACCGAGCTGCAGTGGCCGCTCGGCCGTTTCTCGTGCGCTCAGTTCGACTTCAACTTCCTGGCCTCGCCGAACCTGTGGACGAGCTCCGACGGCCGCCAGATGTTCGGCGGGCTGCAGAAGTCGGGGGTCTACACGGCGGTGTACACCGACACCATGGAGCGGGCGTGGCAGGCCACGGTCGGTCCGCCGTGCTTTGGCTGCAACCTGAGCTCGACCGCGGTCGACGAGAGCGGGATCTACGTCGCCGTGTCCGGCGGCAACCTCTACTCGCTCAACCGCGACACCGGCGCGGTTCAGTGGGCCACTCCGATGACCGGCACCTTCCGATACAACGGCTTGGCCGTCGCGAACGGGGTCGTCTACAGCCTCAACGACGCAGCGGGCACGCTGCAGGCGTTCGATGCCTCCAGCGGCGCTCCGCTCTTCGCCCACCCGTTCATGCAGGACACCGACACGCCAATGCACGACATGGGCAACTCGAGCGGGGTCTCGGTGGCCCGCAACACGGTGTTCGCAACCTCGCAGTCAGAGAACGCCAGCACCCTGTTCGCGCTCAAGCCGGACGCGCGCGGTGGCGGTGGAGGCGGCGGCGAGCCGCCGCCCTCTGACGAGCCCCCCGAAGGCGGCGGCCCGTCCTCAGCCGAGGGCATCGCCGCCACCGGCCCGGGCGCGACCTACTACGGGTACCTGACGCCGTTCGTGATCATCAACAAGGGCGGGAAGGTCTCCTACACGAACGCAGACGCGGTGAGGCACAACGTCGCATCGACGCAGGGCTTGTTCGGTAGCGCCCTGGCCGACACCGGAGAGACGGTGCCGGTGTTCGGGACCGAGAAGCTGGAGCCGGGAACGTACGAGTTCATCTGCGAGCCGCACCCGGGAATGAAGGGGCAGCTGATAGTTCGCTGACCGTGCCCTTCGCCCGCCCGCGCGGCGGGGGAAGGAGCATCCCGAAGTCGAGGGTATCCACGTGCGCGCTCCGGGATCCGTGCGCTCTACCATGGCGCGCGTGCCCGCCAGGCTCCGCCTCCGCCGCGTCGTCGCGATCGTCACGCTCGCCGTGGTGCTCGCGCTGCCGGCGGCGGCGCTTGCGCATCCGGGTCACCCGAATGCGCCACCACCGCCGGTCGAGTCCACCGATAGCGGCGGCGGCGGAACGAGCCCGGTCCTGATCGCCGGGATCGTCGTGGGCGTGATCGCCACGGCGGGAGCGCTCTACGCCATCAAGGAGCTGCAGCACCGCCCGTCGGCGCCCAAGGCGAAGGCGGCGGCCGGGCCCGCGCCCGATCCCAAGCAGAGCAAGCCGGCGTTGCCCGACGGCTCCGGGGCCGCACCCGAGCCCGGTGCATGAGCACGCGGGCTCCTGAGCACGACTACGACGAGCCGCCGCTGAGCCCCGAGGACGAGCGCCGCCGCCGCATGCGGGACGCGCGGTACCTCGACCCGAGCTGAGCGGCGACCACCGCCTGGCGATCCGGGCCACGGTTTGACCCCCAGCCGCGACAGCCTCGGACAGCTGTTCCTCCGGTTCCTGAAGTTCGGCTGCCTCGCCTGGGGTGGGCCGGCGGCGCAGATCGCGATGATCTCGAAGGAGTGCGTGGACGAGGAGCGCTGGGTCTCTCAGGAGACGTTCAAGAAGACGCTCGCCGTCTATCAGGTGCTCCCGGGGCCGGAGGCGCACGAGCTGTGCGTGTACTTCGGGCGCATACGCGGCGGCAAGCTCGGGGGGCTCGTCGCCGGCCTTGGGTTCATGCTACCCGGCTTCCTGCTGATGTTCGGCCTGTCGGTGCTCTACGTCGAGGCGGGACTCGACGAGCGCTTCGAGGAGCTCTTCTACGGGCTGAAGGCCGCGGTCGGGGCGCTCGTGGCGATGGCGATGGTGCGGCTGGGCCGCAAGTTCATCGACGACGTTCCGCTGGCGCTGATCGCCGCGGCCGCGCTCGCGCTCACGCTGGGTGCAGGTCTGAGCTTCGTGCTCGTGCTGCTCGCGTCGGGACTCGCGTACGAGCTGTGGACGAACGCCGGCAAGCGCGGCGGCGCCGTGCCGGCGCTCTCGATCGCGCCGCTGGCGGCGGCCGGCCTGGTGGTGGGCGCCGTGGCGGTGTCGCTCACCGCCGAGATCCTGCTCGAGGGCCTCAAGGCGGGGCTGCTCACGTTCGGCGGGGCGTACACGGCGGTCCCGTTCCTGCACGACAGCGCCGTCGGGGGGCAGGGATGGTTGACCGAGGGGGAGTTCCTCGACGGGATCGCGCTGGGCGGGATCCTGCCGGCGCCGATGATCATCTTCTCGACGTTCGTCGGCTACCAGGCGGGCGGAGTGGTGGGTGGCCTCGCGATGACGTTCGGGATCTTCCTGCCGGCGTTCGCGTTCCCGATCTTCTTCCACCGGGGGCTCGTGGCGCTCGCCGAGAACCCGCGCATACGACCGTTCCTGCTGGGCGTCGCCGCGGGGGTGATCGGCTTGATCGCGGCGGTGACCGTGGACATCCTCGAGGCCAGCGTCGTCGACGTCCCGAGCGCCGTGCTCGCGGTGGCGGCGTTCGCGGCCCTGTACCGCTTCCACGGCAAGCTCACGGTGCTCGTCGTCGTCCTGGGCTGCGGATTGGTCGGCGGGCTGCTTCAGCTCACCGTCGTGTAGTCGGTTCCTGTGACGTACCTAACAGTTTCCTTTAGGTACCCGCCGTATACGCTCCATTCATGCTCGACCGGATCGCCGGGCTCACCTGGAGGAGGCCCAGGCTCGTGCTCGCCGCCGTCGCCGCGCTGGCGGTGCTCGCGGTCGGAGTCGGCCGCGACGTCGAGTCGCATCTGAAGGCGGCGGGGTTCACCGACAGCGCGTCCGAGAGCGAGCGCGGCACGCGGCTGCTTCGCGAAACGCTCGGCTACGACCCCAATCCCGGCATCGTCCTGGTCGTCCGCGCCCGGGATGGCGGGCGGCTCGACCTCCGCTCGCCCGCGGTGCGCCGCGAGGTCGCGCGGATCGCGGGCGGTCTGGCCAGGGCCAAGCACGTCGGTCGCGTCGTGAACCCGCTCCAGGGCCGGCCACAGGACAGACAGCTGATCGCCAGGGACGGGCGCTCGCTCGTCATCTCCGGGCACCTCACGGTCCAGGACGTCGAGGACCTCGGCGGCGAGACCGCCGAGGACGCGCGACCGCGGGTCGCCTCGAAGCTGCTCGACGTCTCGATGGGCGGCTTCGCCGCGAGCTTCAACGACGTCAACGACCAGACGCGCGACGATCTCACCAACGCCGAGCTGATCGCCTTCCCGGCGCTCGCGGTGCTGCTGCTGCTGGTCTTCCGCGGGCTGGTCGCCGCGGCGATCCCGCTCCTCATCGGAGGGCTCTCGATCCTCGGCACCTTCCTCGTCCTGCGCGTGATGACGGCGTTCGCGGAGACCTCGCTGTTCGCGCAGAACCTGGCGGTGGGGCTGAGCCTCGGGCTCGCGGTCGACTATGCGCTGCTCATGGTCTCCCGCTACCGCGAGGAGATCGACCGCGAGGGGCCGACGCGCGAGGCCCATCGCCGGACGGTGGCCACGGCCGGACGGGCCGTGCTCTTCTCGGGGTTGACGGTGGCGGTGGCGCTGGCGGCGCTGGTCCTCTTCCCTCAGCGCTTCCTCTACTCGATCGGAGTCGCCGGCGCGTCGGTGGGTCTGCTCTCGGCCCTGATCACCCTGTTCGTCGTGCCGTCGATCCTGGCGCTGGCCGGGTCCCGGATCAACGCGCTGGCGGTCCGGAAGGGGCCAGCCGTCTCCGACGAGTCGGGCGGCTGGTACCGGCTCGCACGCGGCGTCATGCGGCGACCCGTCGCCGTCGCGCTCGCGAGCTCGGCGCTGCTGCTCGCGGTGGGCGCACCGATCCTCGGCGCGACGCTCACGGGCCCGAGCGCGCAGGCGGTTCCGCCGGGCCTGCCTGCGTACGACGCGAACACGTACGTCGAATCCCACTACCCGCGAAGCGTCACCGAGGCGGTCACGGTCGCCGTCCGCGGCGAGGCGTCGGACACCGAACTCGCGAGCTTCAACCGGAAGCTCCGCGCGGTGCCGGGCGTCGACCGCGGCACCCCGTTCGAGCCCGCCGGGGAGGGGGTCGCGTTCTCCAACCTGGCGCTTCGCCACCCGGCGCTGGCCGGCTCGTCGCAGGACGCCGTCGACGCGATCAGGGCCGCCGCGCCGCCGCCTGGCACGGCGGTGCTCGTGTCCGGCAACACGGCCCGGTTCATCGACCAGAAGCAGAGCCTGGCCGACCACGCGCCACTGGTGATCGCGCTGCTCGCCGCCGGCACGCTGGTCGTCCTGTTCTTCCTCACCGGCTCCGTGCTGCTGCCCGTGAAGACGCTCGTGATGAACGGCCTGACGCTGACGACGACCTTCGGGGTGCTCGTGCTCGGCTTCCAGGAGGGTTGGCTGTCGGCGCCGTTGGACTACACGGGACCCTCCGCCGTCGAGGTCACGAGCTTGGTGTTCATGACCGCCGTCATCTTCGGGCTGGCCACGGACTACGCCGTGCTCGTCATGGCGCGGATCAAGGAGCGCCACGACCTGGGCGCGCCGAACGAGGAGGCGGTCGCCGCCGGCATCGGGCGGACGGGGCGGGTCATCACGGCCGCCGCCGTGATGATGGCCGTCGTCTACCTGGCCTTCGCGGTCAGCCCGATCTTCTTCATGAAGCAGATCGCTGTCGGCATGGCCCTCGGCGTGCTGATCGACGCGATCGTGGTGCGCGCTCTGCTCGTCCCCTCGCTGATGCGCCTGCTGGGGCGGTGGAACTGGTGGGCCCCCGCTCCGCTGCGGCGGCTCCAGCGGCGCTACGGGCTGAGAGAATCGGGACCCGCGGAGGCGGTCTAGCAGGAGCTACGAAGCCGCGCGTTGCTCGGCGCGCAGGTCCTCCTCGAGCCCGGTCAGGTGTTCGATCGACCACGCGTAGTAACCGGCGCCCATTCGGGCGATCTCGATTGGGAAGCGCAGGCCGGCGGCCAGCAGGGACTCCGCCAGCGGGAGGATCGTCTCGCGGAACTCGCGCTCCCCCTCTTCGGCGCGCACGCGCAGCCGTTGCACGAGTTCGATCGCCTCCTCGCGCGGCAGGTGGTCGGCGAACGCGAGCCGCAGCAGGCCCTCGTCGCGAAGTTCCATCAGGGGGATGGTTTCGCAGCGGAGCCACGACAGCAGCGCGTGCTCGCCCTTGTCCGTCAGCGAGTAGGCGAGGCGCTGGCGGCCGCCGTGCGGGTCTTCGCTGTGCGTGAGGTAGCCGTCCTTCTCGAGCTGCGCCAGCTCCGGATAGATCTGCGCGAACGTGGTGGCCCAGAAGACCTCCATCCGCTGCTGCTCGATGAAGCGCTTGATCGCGTAGCCCGACGTCAAGCCGCCCCGGATGAGGGCGAGGATCATGTAGCTGCTCGGCTTCACGGCCACGACTCGATTCTGCCGGGTCACGGCCGCCGGGTCGATCGGTAGATCGCTCCCCATTGCGGAGCCGCGCACGATCGCGTTACATCCAGAACGTGCGAATTCGGAGCGCTGCCGCCGCCGTACTCACCGGAATGCTGATCGCGCTCGTGCCGGTTGCGGCCGCGCAGCAGCCGTCCGGCGCGCCGAGCCTCTACTGCGAAGGCGACGGCGGGCCGCTCGGCGCCGCGACCGACCTGGAGCACGAGGTCCTGCTCGGCGAGGCGCCGCTCCCGGCGGGACTGCGTTCCTCCAGGGTCAGCGTCGACGGCGTGAGCACGCGGGTGGTCGAGGGCGGGCCGGCCAGTGCGCGAGAGGCGGTCGTGTTCGTCCACGGCAACCCTGGATCCGCGCGCGACTTCGACGAGCTCCTCGCCGCGGCCGGCGCGTTCACGCGGACGGTGGCCTTCGACATGTCGGGTTACGGCGAGTCCGACCACTTCGCGCCGCAGGTCCAGTCGCTCGAGGGCGCGGCCCGCTTCATCGGTCGGGCCCTCGAAGAGCTCGGGATCCGCCGCGCCGTGCTCGTGATGCACGACTTCGGCGGGCCGTGGTCCATCCCGTGGGCGATCGAGCACCCGGACGCGTTCATCGGCGCGGTGGTGATGAACTCGGGCGTCCTCATCGACTACTTCCCGCATCCGTACGCGTGGATCTGGTCGATGCCCGGCGCGGGCGAGCTGCAGATGGCCTCCACCACGCGGTCGGGCTTCAGCAGGACGCTCCAGATGGCCAACCCGCGCGGGCTGCCGCAGGACTACGTCGACCGCATGTACGACAACTACGACCGCGCTACGCGCTGCGCGGCGCTGCGCTACTACCGCTCGGCGATACGCGTCGAGAACGCGGGCCTCGCGCGCCAGCAGGCCGATGCGCTCCGCAAGCACCCGCGTCCTGCCCTCGTGATCTGGGGAGAGAAGGACATATTCATCCCGCCGAAGCACGCGCAGGACCAGCGGGAGGCCTTCCCGGATGCACAGATCCACATGCTCGAGGACAGCGGTCACTGGCCGTTCATCGACGCCCCCGAGCGCACGCGCGCGCTGTTCGTGTCGTTCCTGCGGCCGCGGTTGGTGGTGCCCGTCCCGCGCGCACGTGTGGGCGCGCGCCGCGTGAAGGTCCGGGTGCGCACCGAGGGGCTCCTGCCGGGCTACGAGGTCCAGGCGCGGCTGGGCACCGCCGGGAGGAGTGCGCCGCGCACCGTCGGCGGCTGGCGGACGCTGGTGGTCCGCCTGCGCCGGCCGCTGCGCGCCGGCCGGCACGTGGTCACCGTCGGCGCACGTGGTTTGACGGCGCGGATGGTGGCGTTCCGCGTCGCGCCACGCGCGCGGTGAGGTTTCGTGACGGCCGCGCGTCAGGCCGCCGCACTCTCGATCCTGGCCGTCGCCGCGATCTGCCAGGCCTCCGGAGCAGCGGAACGGCCTCGCCAGACCGCAAGCCTGACCTACACGACGACGATCCCGGGCGCGCCCACGGGCTTGACGCTCGAGGTCAAGTTCCAGAACCCCGATGACCCGGCGTTGAAGCCGCACTCCGCGGCGACGATGGTCGTCCACCGCGCCCCCGGGGGAGTGATCGATACGACCATGCCGGCTCAATGTCGCGCGTCCAACGCGGAGCTGATGGCTCGTGGACCCGAGGCCTGTCCGCCGGAGTCGAAGGTTGGGACGGCCGTGATCGTGAGCGATACCGGAAGCGCCGGCCCGTTCCCGCGCTACAGCACCACGCACGTGACGGACTTCAACAACCAGGACGAGATCGTCGCGGTGGGCGAGAACGAGGACCTGCCGTTGCGCCCGGTCGACCGCACCCGGATCGAAGGCAACAAGACGACAACCAATTTCCCGACGCTCCCTGGCCAGCCGCCACCGGATCCCTACACCGCCATGAAGACGATCCAGCTGATGTTCCCGCCTTACATCCGGGACGGACGCGCGTACAACCGGACGCCGCCGACGTGCCCGCCGGTCGGCTACTGGACGACCCGGCTCGAGTTCACCTACCGCGACGGCATCACCGAGACGGTCGAGTCGCGGTCGCCGTGCGCCCGCGCGAAGCTGCGAATCGGGCATCGTGACGTCGTTGCGCGACGACGCGCAACGGTCGTCGAGCTGCGCTGTGCCGGGCCGCGCGGCACACGCTGCAGCGGCTCGCTCACGCTCGAGGCGACCCCGTATGACACGAGGCTGCGTCCCGCGGGCCGCGGCGAGGCGCAGCCTGTCCAGTTCGCGCTCGAGGCGGGCAGGAAGCAGCGGATTCGCGCACCGTTGCCGGCACGTACGGCCGCGGCAATCACACGCCGGGGGAAGGCCGTCGTACGCGCCGTCGCTCGGCTCGAGGGTGGCGGGACCGAATCGCGGCTGCTCAGCGTGTTCTCGCGCTGAAGACCGAGCACCCAGTGGCTACTCGTCGTGCGGGACCGGCGCGTAGTGGTCAGCGAACACCTTCGCCACGAGCTCGCCGCGGCTGGATACGCCGACCTTCTCGAAGACGGCCTTCACGTGGTCGCGCACGGTGTGCGGCGACAGGAAGAGCTTGGCCGCGATCTGCGACGTGCCGAGGCCGCTCGCGATCAGCCGAGTGACCTCCAGCTCGCGCTGGCTGAACCCGTACGCCTCGACGATCAGCGGCGCCACGTCGGCGGCTTTCGCCGGCTCGATGATCAGCGCGAGCTGGTCGGTGCCCTCGAGCATCGAGCCGTGCATCGAGAGCCACACGCCCGAACGGGTCCGCAGGCGCCCGCGCAGCGGCCCCTCCGGCTCCTGTCCCTCCGCCACCGCCCGCACGCGCGACGCGAACGCGCTCGCCTCGACCGGCATCGCGTGGTCGCCCGCGCCGAGCGGGAGGATTCCGTCGACCTCGTCGAGCCAGGCGGCCGCCTCGCTCGTCGCCGAGATCACCGAGCCCGCGTCGTCGAGCAGCACGAGGCCCGGCCCGCGGTCGGGCGGGGCCGGCGCGGTCTGGGCCAGCAGCGACCGGCGCAGGCCCTGCGCGAGGACCGGCGCCACCCGCTCGAGCCAGGCCTTCTCGTCCTCGGAGAAGCGGGGCGCGTCGCCGAGCCGGTTGATCTGGCCAACGCCCCAGAGGGCTCCCCCGAGCGTGAACGTCAACCGCACCTCGGCGCGGTAGCCCGTCGCCGACCCGTACTCGCGCCAGCGCGGCGAGCGATCGGGCTTCCCGCCCGTCGCCTCGTGCAGGTCGGCCACGCGCCGGCCGCTCCGCGCGATGTCGTTGAACTTGAGGTAGTCCGGGACCCTGAACTCGTAGTCCCAGGTCGGGGCGCACATCTCGAGCGGCAGGTCGTGGGTGACGCCCTCGCCGATGCACAGCGTCGTCTGGGGGTCGGTGGCGCCCAGGAAGTAGCCGTCGGACGGGACGACGCGGTCGATCCGCTCGCCGGCTTCCTTCAGCAGCTCCGCCGCGCTGAGCCCCGCTCCGGCGAGCTCTTCGATGGCGTCGAGTGTGCTCTCAGGCGCGCGTAGGGGAGTCGCCATATGCGCAACCTACACCCGGGCCGGGGACGTTTTCCACCCCTCAATTGAGGGGGTCGGCGGATCGTCGATTCCCCGAAGTCGCGGGATGGATCGAACGGCGCCCGCGAGCGAGCATCGCCGCACACCGATCGAAAGGAATTGCGATGCAGACCAGCACCTTCACAGACCTCTCCGCCCGGATGGCCGGCCGCGTCGTGACCCCGTCGGACGCCGACTGGGACGCGACCCGGCAGGTGTTCAACCTGGCGACGGACCTGCGCCCGACCGCGTTCGCGCTTCCGCGCGACGTGAGCGACGTCGTGGCGGCGGTGAACCACGCGCGTGAGCGCGGGCTGCGGGTCGCGCCGCAGGCGACCGGCCACAACGCCGCCGCCTACGGGGCGCTGGAGGACACGCTCCTCGTCGACGTCCGCGAGCTCCAGGACATCTCGATCGACACCCACGCCCAGCGCGTGCGGGTCGGCGCCGGGGTGAAGTGGGAGCGCGTCGCGCCGCAGCTCTCCGAGCACGGGCTGGCCGGCCTGCACGGCTCGTCGCCGGACGTCGGCATCGCCGGCTACTCGCTCGGCGGCGGCATGGGCTGGCTCGCCCGCAAGTACGGGCTCCAGACCAACAGCGTCGTCGCGATCGAGCTCGTGACCGCCGACGGCGTCGCGCGCCGCGTGGACGCCACGCACGAGCCCGACCTGTTCTGGGCGCTGCGCGGCGGCAACGGGAACTACGGCGTGGTGACGGCGATCGAGTTCTCGGTGTACCCGGTCGAGGACCTCTACGCCGGCACGATGTTCTTCCCGTTCGAGCGCGCCGCCGAGGTCCTGCACGCGTGGATCGACCTGGAGGCGACGCTGCCCGACGAGATCATGAGCTGGGCCTCGCTGCTCCAGTTCCCGGACGTGCCGGACGTCCCCGAGCCCCTGCGCGGCGGCTCGTTCACGGTGGTCAACGCGGCGTTCCTCGGGAGCGAGACGGAGGGACGAGAGCTGCTGCGACCGGTCCGTGACCTCGGCCCCGCGATCGACACGTTCGCGATCGTGCCGCCGATCGCGCTCGGCAAGCTGGCGATGGATCCCGAGGACCCGCTGCCGATCGTGAGCACCACCGGCCTGCTCGACGATCTGCCGCACGCCGCGGTCGACGAGCTCGTGGCCGCTGTCGGACCCGGCTCCGGCTCGACGCTGGGCATGGTCCAGCTGCGCCAGATGGGCGGCGCCCTCGGGCGCCGGTCGCCGGGCGCCGGGGCGCGGGCGACGCTGCCCGGCAGGCTCAGCCTGTTCGCCCTCGGCGTGCCCGCGGACGCGGAGTCCGAGGCGGCGGCGAGGTCGTACCTCCGGGCGATCGACCGGGTCGTGCAGCCGTACCACACCGGCGACTACCCGAACTTCGTGGAGGAGCCCGCCGACGCGAGCGCGTTCTTCGACGCGGAGACGTGGCGGCGCCTGCGCGAGGTGAAGGCGAGCTACGACCCCGGCGACCTGTTCAGGGGGAACCACCGCATCCCGCCGGCCGAGGCCGCGAGCGCGCGAGCTGCGTGACCGGACCGAGGACCTCGAGCACCGGAAGCCGCGCCACCGGGCGCGGCTTCCGCGTTCCATCGGCGACCTAACGCAGCGTGGGAGAGCGCCGGATGCGGAACACGCGCGACTTGCGAAGCCGCGAGCCGTCGGGCCGCCGGCCGGTCGCTATCAGCATGTGGAGCCTGCCCGCCTTCAGTGGGCGGGGGGCCCCTGCGCGGCGGCGGGCGCGGCGCCGACTGCCAGCAGAACGAGGGCGAGACCTGTGCGCCTCAGCCACACAGCCGGATCGTACGCGTGGTCTTCACGCTGCGGCCGTACGTGCCGTAGCCGACGACCTTGATCCGGAAGCGCCCCGGGCGCCTCAGCTTGCGCAGGTTCACGCGATACGAAGTACGCCTACGCCGGGACGGCGAACCCCGACGCCGGGACGCCGGAGCACCAGCGGACCAACTCGATCATCAAGTTCGACGTCGACCGCGAGCGTAAGACGTTCGGACAGATAGTCGATTCGTACAAGGGCAACCCGGACCGCTACGCGGAGGGATTGCCGGCCGCTCCGCTCCCGTGCGATCCCGATCACCGCCTGTCGCCCTACATCCGCTCGGTCCTCTGCGCGCAGATGGACCTCGACTTCGGCGCCTCCGTGAACGTGCTCGAAGGGCCCGGCGGCCGCAAGCGCGTGGCCGCCATGCAGAAGTCGGGCGTCTTCCACGTGGCCGACGCCGCGACGATGGATCGCGTCTGGACGTCGACCATCGGCCCGCCCGTCTTCTACGGCAACGGCTCGACCGCCGCGAGCGACGGCAAGTCCCTGTTCGTGGGCAGCAGCCCGCCGGGGGCGATGTTCTCGCTCGACGCGGGCAGCGGGACCCCTCGCTGGGGGATGCCGATCCTCGACGTCATCCACTACCAGGACGTCACGTACGCCAACGGGCTCGTCTTCAACAACGACGCGAAGGGGCACCTCCACATCTTCCGGGCGGACAACGGCGTGCTGGCCGGGCACCGCTGGATCGGCGGCGACACCGGCAAGCCGATCTACGCCGAGGAGGGCAACGGCTCGCCCGCGCTCGCACGCAACACCCTCTATGTGGCGGCATTGAACTTCGTGGTCGCCTACCGCAACGGAGCGACGAACCCGGACGGCGACGGCGGGGGGTCCGGGTCCGGAGGAGGGGGCGGCTCGGACTCCGGTGGCGGATCCGGCGGGTCCGGCGACGGAAAGTCCCGCGACGACTCGCGGTCCGGTGAGAGCGAGGGCGCGCGCGGCACGGCGAGCGCCGACGACGGCGGCGGATCGCTTCCGTTCACCGGGCTCGCGGTGGCGACGCTGCTGGCGCTCGGCGCGCTGTTCGTCACGGGAGGCGCGAGTCTGCGCCGGCGGCTCACGCGGAGGTAGTCTCGGCCGCACCCGTCGGTCCGTTACAAGTGTCCGTTGCGTCCAGGTTGCCCGTCCTGAAGCGACTGCTGCGCCCGCTCCGCTACCGCGGGCGCGGGGTCGAGTGCCCGTGCTGCGGCGGGCGCTTCAGGCGCTTCGTGGTCCTGCCCGAGTACGTCGAGACCGAGCGCGCCTGCTACCGCTGCGACTCCTACGCCCGGCACCGGCTGGTCTGGCTCTACCTGATCCGCGAGACGGACCTGCTGTCGGCGCCCCGCCGCCTGCTGCACGTCGCACCGTCGGAGCCGATGTACGGGGATCGGCTGCGGGCCCTGCCGAACCTCGACTACGTGAGTGCCGACCTCGAGGCTCCCGAGGCCATGGAGCACTGGGACATCACGGCGATTCCACACCCGGCCGGGAGCTTCGACGCGATCCTTTGCTCGCACGTCCTGGAGCACGTGTGCGACGACCGGCGCGCCATCGCCGAGCTCCATCGGGTCCTGCGCCACGGTGGCTGGGCGCTGATCCAGTCACCGGTCGACCCGACGCGGGAAATCACGTACGAGGAGCCGGTCGAGGATCCTCTCGCGGTCTTCGGCCAGGCGGACCACGTGCGCTTCTACGGCCGCGATTATCCGGACCGGCTGCGCGAGGCCGGCTTCGACGTCGCCGTCGAGCACTACGTCGAGCGCTTCTCGGCCGCCGAGCGCGAACGCTATGGGCTCGACCCGGTCGAGCCCATATATCTCTGCACCAAGCCGTGATTCGCGCGGTCGCCCCGCCGCGGCCACGCCTCCGCCCTAGGGGTGCCGGGGTAACGGCTAGTCGAGGATTGTCAGGTCGAGCTCCCGGAGTCGCTCCGGGTCGGCCAGGAAGTCGAGCTCGACGATCTTGCCGTTTCTCACCGTGATCGCGCCGATCGAGAACGGCTGCCCGTCGCGGAAGGCGACGGCCCCCGCGGCGCCGTTGACCAGCGCCGGTCGCATGTCCAGTCCGAGCCGGGCGAAGCTGCGCGCCTGGCCCACGACCTCCGCGGCGCCGCGCAGCTCCCGCCTGCCGCCCACCGGCCCGAAATCCTGCCGCAGGACGACATCCGGGTCGAGTAGCGCGACGAGGCGATCGAAGTCGCCCTCGCGTGCGGCCGCCAGAAACGCGTCGATGACCTCACGCTGCGTTTGGAGGTCCGCGTCGGGCTCGGGTCGCTCGGCGCGCACGCGCCGGCGCGCCCGGCTTGCGAGCTGGCGCGCCGCCTCGGGGGAGCGATCGACGATCGGCGCGATCTCGTCGAACGGCACGGCGAAGATGTCGTGCAGCACGAACGCGAGCCGCTCCGCCGGCGACAGCGTCTCGAGCACTACGAGCAGCGCCAGCCCAACGGAGTCGGCCAGCAGCGCCTCGTGCTCGGGATCGATCCCGTCCGCCCGGTCGATCAGCGGGTCGGGCAATCGCCCTTCGAGCGGCTCCTCCCGCCGCGTCTTGCGGGAGCGGAGCATGTTCAGCGATACGCGCGCGACGACCGTTGTCAGCCAGGCGCGGAGGTTCTCGATGTCGCTCGTCTCGCTGCGGCTGAGCCGCAGCCACGTCTCCTGGACGGCGTCGTCCGCCTCGCTCACCGAGCCGAGCATCCGATAGGCCACTCCCCGCAGGTGGGTTCGGTGCTCCTCGAAGCGCTGCGCCAGCCACTCGGGCTCGTTCATCGGTCACGTTCCTCCGTCGCGTCGGGTCATAGCACCAGACCCCTGAAAACGGGCGGATGTGACCGAAAGGAGAGACGATGAGAAACGGGATCGATCAGCCGGTCGGCCGCCTCGCGGGCGACATCGGAGCCGCGCTTACCGGGATCGGGATCCTGCTCATGGTCCTGTTCCCGTTCGCGATCCCGGCTCTCCTCCTGGCGGCGGTACTGGCGGCGCCATTGGTGCTCCCGGTTGCGGCCCTCGCAATCGCCGCCGCACTCGCCGCCGTTTCGTTTCGCGCGATCCGGTGGCTGGCGAGGCGCCCCAGGCAGCTCGCCAATCCGTCTGTCACGTTCACGCGTCGCTCCGGGTCAATGCGAGTGAGGCCCGCAAAGGCGGGTGATCTGATCGAAAGGAGCACGTGATGAGGGTCTTCGTCGTAGGCGCAAGCGGTGCGATCGGGAGCCGCCTCGTCCCTCAGCTGGTCGACGCCGGGCATGAGGTGATCGGCACGTCCAGATCGCCCGCCAGCGCCAAGCGCGTGCGAGCGCTGGGGGCGAAGCCGGTCGTGCTCGACCTGCTCGACCCGCGTGCCGTTCGCAAGTCCGTTCTCGCTTCCGAGCCCGAGGCCATCGTCCATCAGGCGACCGCGCTGGCCGATCTCAGCGACTTCAGGCACTTCGACCGCAGCTTCGCCCAGACGAACCGCCTTCGGACGCAGGGCACCGACGCGCTGCAGGCCGCCGCGCGCGAGGCGGGCGTCGGGCGGTTCGTCGCGCAGAGCTACGCCAGCGTGCGCTACGCGCGCGTGGGCGGACCGGTCAAGACCGAGGACGACCCGCTCGACTCGAGCCCGGTAGCGGCGATGCGGGAGACCGTCACCGCGATGCAGTACCTCGAGGAGGCGGTCACGGACGCCGGCGGGATCGCGCTCCGTTACGGCGCGTTCTACGGCGCCTCGAACGACGGACTGATCGATCCAGTGCGCAAGCGGCTGTTCCCGATCGTCGGCGACGGCGGCGGCGTCACCTCGTTCATCCACCTCGGCGACGCGGCCGCGGCGACCGTGCTCGCGCTCGACCACTCCGGGCCTGCCGTGTACAACGTCGTCGACGACGAGCCCGCCCCGGCGCGCGAGTGGCTGCCGGTGCTGGCCCAGGTGCTCGGCGCCAAGCCCCCCCGGCGGGTCCCGCGCTGGCTGGCGCGGCTGTTCGCGGGCGAGGCCGTGGTCATGATGGGAACCGAGTCACGTGGCGCATCGAACGCGAAGGCGAAACGCGAGCTCGGCTGGACGCTGCGGTACCCGAGCTGGCGTGAAGGCTTCGTGGCCGCGTATGCGGCGACCGCTCCGAGGCGCTTCGAGGTCTCCACGGCGGTGCCGGAGGTGGTGCGGTGAGGGTTCGGCGTCGGTGATCGATCACGTGCTGGACCCCGGCATCTTCGGCGCGTTCTTCGGAACCCCGACTGCTGCCGCCGGTCGCGGACGCCGGAGAGCGGATCGAGAGCCTCGCCGCGGCGCGCGGCGTGAACGCGCGGTTCCTGGAGCCCGGGCAGTGGGTCGATGCGGAGGTCGCCGCGGCACCGGCGCACCCGGCCGGCGGCGCCGCGCTGTTCTACGGTCCTGGGACGACCAGATCGGCCGCCCGCTCTTCCTGCCAATCGACGGTGCCGAGTCGCGGTTGACGCCCGCGCCTCGAACCGAAAGGAGCTGACCCATGGAGATGACGCTCGAGGTGATCGTGGTTCCCGTCGCCGACGTGGAGCGGGCGAAGGACTTCTACGCCGGAAAGCTCGGGTTCAACGTCGACACCGATGCACAGATCACGGACGACTTCCGGGTCGTCCAGCTCACCCCTCCCGGCTCAGGCTGTTCGATCATGCTGATGACGCAGGGCGCTCAGATGGAGCCGGGCACGCTCAAGGGCGTACAGCTCGTCGTCGCGGACCTGCGCTCCATCCGCGAGGAGCTCGCCGCGCGCGGCGTCGATGTGAGCGAGGTCCAGGTCATCGAGGGCGGTCCGCCGAGACCCGCCGAGCCGGAGGAGCAGCTCGACTACCGCGGCTTCGTGTTCTTCGAGGACCCGGATGGCAACGCCTGGGGGATCCAGCAGCTGTCGCAGTCGCTCGCCGCTCGAACGGCCGCGCTCGCGGCCGCGGACGGTCCGCGCGGCGCGCCGGACCCGACGTAAGCGCGGCGCGTTTTTCGGGCCTCGCGAGCTGCGGAAAGCGCGTCCACATCAGCGAGCAGCGCATCCGTGTTCACGGGTTGATCGTTCACGCGCGATGCGTGATGTACACGCGGCGCTACCGGCCGGCATGACTCTCCGGCGCCAGCACCACCACGACGGCGTCGTCTTGGAGCGCGTCCTCTGATGCACTCATGACGGCCTCCTGAATCGACTTCGCCATCGTCGTTGCGGACCTGCTCGGCGCGCCGCGGATCGCCTTCTCGATCCCGTCCAATCCGAAGAGCCCTTCCGTCGTGCGGCGAGCTGTGATCCCATCCGAATGCAGCACGAGGCGCTCGCCCTCCTCGAGCCGGCGTTGGCGCCGCGTGAACTTGCGCTCTCGGTCGAACACTCCCAGGGGCAGGTTCGAGTCGACAGGCAGTTGCTCCACCGTGTCGTCAGGGCGGACGACGAGCGGCGGTGGATGCCCGCAGTTGATCCAGCTGAACACCGAGTAAACCGCGTGCCACCGTGCGATGATCGCCGTGACGAAGAACTCCGGCCGCCCTACGTCGTAGACTACCTCGTGCATCGTTCGAGCCGCTTCCTCGAGGCTCTGCCGGTCGCGCCTCGCTGCCCGTAGCGCTGAGAGGGCAATGCCCCCCAGCGCGCCTGCGGTCGCGCCCTTCCCGACCGCGTCCGCGATCGCGATCCATGCGCCATCGCGGTTCTCGACGTAGTCGAACCAGTCGCCACCGACCTCGTAGCTCGGCAGCACGCCGCCGGCGAGGACGCCGCCTCCGATCCGCGCGATGCGGGGCGGGAGGAGGCTCTGCTGGAGCTCAGCCGCCGCGTGCGTCTCCTTGCGTCGGCGTGCGGCGTCGATGACATCTGTGTAGCCCCCGGCCAACTCCATCGCCGCCGCGCCGTGGCGCGCTAGCTCGCGCAGCGGTTCTCCCGATGCCCGCAGCGCCAGCAGGAGCCCGAGCGCGCGGCCACGCAGCCACATCGGCGCGATCGACACGCCCGGGAACTCTGCGTCGATGCGCGCCTTTAGCTCCGGGACACCGTCCTCGGCAAGCTCGGGCCCGAGGGCGAGTGGAGCATCGAGCCGATCGGGGAACTCCTCGGCTCCCGCGAGTCGCAGGAGATGCGTTCCGTCGATATCGAGCACGTACAGGGCGACCGGTCCACCGGCGATCCGGCGCGCCTCGGATACGAACTGCTCGGGAAAGAGGTGGGGCGGTATCTCGTCGAGCACGCGAGCGATGTCGAATGGCACGCGGCGCGCGGTGCCGATGCCCTCTGCGCGCAGCTGCTGGCGCTCCCAGTCCCTCTCCGCCGTGACATCGGACAGGATTCCGAGGAGGCCGTACGCCGCCTGTGAGTTCCGCCGGCGCAGCGGGATCGCGTCGACGGCAAGCCACGTGAGCGTGCCGTCGGGACCGCGGTGCCCACGCACTCCGCTACGACGTCGCTTCGCTCGGACGGCGGCGCGTAGCGGATGGTCATCCGCGGGGCAGGCGGAGCCATCCTCATAGACCACGTCGATTCGAGCCTTGGTCAGTCGCTCGCCCGCGCGGAGCTGAAGCGCACTCGCAGCGGTCGCATTGATCGAGACCACCGAGCCATCTGCATCGAGTACGACCAGCCCCTGGTCGAGCGGCTCGGTCACTTCGCGGAACAGCGCTTCGGCCGCGGGGCCAGGGTCACCCACGACCGGGTGAAGACATGCGGCGACGAAGTGCGCGCAGGCTTGGAGCAGCCATTCGTGTGGTGGGATCGGCGCTAGCTCGGCCATTACCGCGAGCCTCTCGCCGAGTGGCACGATGGCGCCGGCGAGCTCCTGTCCTGCGCCGTCGTGTTCGCCGGGGACGAGGTCGACCGGATACCCGGCCGTCACCCCGACGAGTGCTGCCGTCACTTGCTTCAGCACCGCCAGCGGAGGCCGCCTCGCGTCGATGGCTTCGGCGATCGCCCGCCGCGCCTCGCCGAGCGCCTCCTCGCGTAGCCCGGCCTCGAGCTCCGCCCGTCCACGGAAATGGCGATGCAGAGTCGAGCGGCTGACGCCGGCCGCCTCGGCGATCGCCTGCAGGTTCAGGCTCTGCCCGCGCCGCATCTGAAGTGCAGCCGCGGCGAGAATCGCGGAGCGGTTTCGGACTGCGTCCGAGCGGCGACGCGCGGATGGGTGGTGCGCCACGGTCGGGACACTATTGCGACAGATCTGCGGAGGGGCGCATCGGGGTGTCCCACTTAGCCGCGCGTGCGGGCGTGGTGCGGCCACAATCGCGGCGAGCGCTCATAGATGGAAGTCTCTCCCCCCAGCGGCGGCCGGCGTTCGACGCGCGAGCTGCGCGCCACGATATTTCGCGAGGCGGCGGCGATCGTCGAACGGGAGTTCGCCGCACACATCACCGTCGAGGAAGTCGCCCCACGTGTCGCGAGCTCACCGCGGCAGCTCCGCCGCGCGTTCGCAGAGGCCGCGGGGATGAGCTTCAGGTCCTACCTGGGGACGGTGCGCACCAACCGTGCAGCCGAGCTCCTCGCTTCGACCGATCTCGCGGTCAAGGACATCGCTCGGCGGGTGGGATATCTGGAGGCGAGTGCCCTCACGCGGGCATTCCGGCGTAACCACGGCGTAAGCCCTTCTGCGTTCCGCCGTATGAGCCGCAGCGACAGCGGGTAGCCCGCCTTATCCGATTCGGCCAATTGCGGTGTGTCGCGTATTACACGGCCGCAGCTCGGGTACGGCGTTAGCGAAGGCAATCTTCGCCGGGATCCGGCGCGACGCGGCCAGGAGGCAGACATGGCGATGCGCACCGAAGAGGAGCTTCGCGACCAGCCACTACCGGAGCTGCTCAAGCAGCTCTCGGAAGAGACGACCACCCTGGTCCGCCAGGAGCTCGAGCTGGCCAAGGCCGAGATGCGCGAGAAGGGCAGGCAGGCCGGGATCGGCGCCGGAGCCTTCGGCGGCGCCGGCCTCGTGGGGCTCTTCGCGTTCGGTGCGCTGACCGCATGCTTCATCCTCGCGCTCGCGACCGCCGTCGATGCCTGGCTCGCGGCGCTCATCGTCACCGCCGTCTACGCGGCGGTCGCCGGCGTCCTGGCCCTGACCGGCAAGAGCAAGCTCCAGCAGGCGACCCCGCCGGCTCCCGAGCAAGCCATCGAGAGCACGAAGGAGGACGTGGAATGGACGAAGCAACGCGCTCAGGCAGCGAGGCAGTAGACCCAGGCGCCGAATCCACCGAGCCGCGCTCTCCAGAGGAGATTCGGCGCGACATCGACCAGACGCGCGAGCAGCTCGGTGAGACCGCGGCCGCGGTCGCCGAGAAGGCGGACGTGAAGGGCCAGGCCAAGGCGAAGGTCGAGGACATCAAGTCCAAGGCAAGCGCCAAGAAGGACGACCTCGGCGCGAAGGCGAAGGAGGCGAGCCCCGACTCCGCGACGGCGGGCGCGCAGCAGGCTGCGACCACCGCCCGGCAGAACCCGCTGCCGTTCGCGGTCGGCGGCGCTCTCGTGGTCGGCTTCCTGCTCGGCCGCCTGACCTCGCGCTGAGTCCCAGTCCGAAGGGAGGAGAACCCGTGGCTACGACGGAGCGAACACGAACGGCCGAGACCGAGGCGCGCACACGGCGCTTCCAGAGAGATGGGGATGACGCCCCGAACACGAATGCCGATCGCGCGCCGGACGCGCCGACCGACCTCGAGGGCAGCTCGTGGTGGGCCGTCCTCAAGCGGACCGTTCGCGAGTTCAAGGAGGACAACCTCACCGACTGGGCCGCAGCGCTGACGTACTACGGAGTGCTCGCGATCTTCCCGGCGCTGATCGCGGTCGTCTCGATCCTCGGGCTGATCGGGACCTCGGCGACCCAGCCGCTGCTCGACAACCTCGGGGCGGTTGCGCCGGGGCCGGCGCAGGAGATCTTCACCAGCGCGATCACCGGGCTCCAGCAGAGCCAGGGCGCGGCCGGCGTGCTCGTCGTCGTCGGGTTGGCGGGCGCGATCTGGTCGGCGTCCGGGTACATCGCTGCCTTCATGCGCGCTTCGAACTCGATCTACGACATCGAGGAGGGGCGGCCGATCTGGAAGACGCTCCCGACACGGGTCCTGACCACCGTCGTGCTCCTCCTGATGCTGGTCGTCGTCGCCGTCGGCGTGACGTTCACCGGTCCGCTCGCGCAGCAGGTCGGCAACGTGATCGGCCTCGGCGACACGGCGATCGACGTATGGAACATCGCCAAGTGGCCGGTGCTCCTGCTGGTCGTGATGACGATGTTCGCGTTCCTGTACTGGGCGGCGCCGAACGTCAAGCAGCCGGGCTTCCGCTGGGTCAGCCCCGGCGGGCTGGTCGGAGTGCTCCTCTGGATCATCGCCTCCGCCGCGTTCGCGTTCTACGTCGCGAACTTCGGCTCATACAACGCGACCTACGGCGCGCTCGGCGGCGTGATCGTGTTCCTGATGTGGCTGTGGATCTCGAACATCGCGATCCTGCTCGGGGCGGAGTTCAACGCCGAGCTCGAGCGCGGCCGGCGGATCGAGGCCGGCCACCCGGAGGACGAGGAGCCGTTCGTCGAACCGCGCGATACGCGCAAGATGCGGTGACCGCGACGAAGACAGTCGCGGTCGTGTCCGGGGCGGCGGCGGTTGCGGGAGCCGCCGTCGCGGCCCGGCGCCATCGCGCGGCGGAGGCCGCCAACGAGCCGCCTGCTTTCGACGTGATCGCGATCGCGACCCCGAGGGAGGAGACGAAGGCCGAACTCTACGAGCGGGCGAAGGCGCTCGGAATTCGGGGCCGCTCGAAGATGAACAAGCCGGAGCTCCAGCGTGCGCTGGCCGCCCGGTCGCCCGGAGCCGCGGCGTGAAGTTCCTCTTCCTCCCGATCAGCATCGGCGGCGGAATCGGCGCCGGCCTCGTGGGCAAGAAGATCTTCGAGGTCATCTGGGGTGCGATCGACGACGAGGAGGCACCGGACCCCAAGCACCGAGAGATCCACCTCGGGAAACTCGCGGCGGCGCTGGCTCTCGAGGGCGCGATCTTCCGCCTCGTGCGCGGGCTGTTCGACCACGGCAGTCGGCAAGGGTTCGCCCAGTTGACCGGCTCTTGGCCGGGCGAGGAACGACCGGAGCCCGAGTAAGGTGGCCGCGGCGCTGACGTATGTCGAGCGGTTGCTCGACGACGACTACGTCCAGGATAACCTCGGCGAGGCCGCCGTTCGCTTGCAGGCTGCCTATCGACGCGCGCGAGACCGCCGGGCCGCTGAGGCGGTCCAGGACGCGAAGCTCTACGAGCAACTCCGCGGCTCGGCTGCTGCGCTCGTCAACGCCGTGCGCGTGCTCGGGGGCGAGCCTCCGCCGAAGCGAAGGCGGTGGTGGTGGCTCGCCGTGCCCGCGCTGGGGTTGGTGGCACTCGCTGCGCGTGGGAAGATCTTCGCCGACCCACCAGCTTGAACCTCATCTCGCTCGACGACCCCGATCCGGCGGTGGGCGGACATTGAGAATCCTGCTTGTAGTCGTGGTCGCCTTCGCCCTCGTATTGTTCGTCGTCGGCCTGGTCGCGCCCCGCCAGTCCAAGCGCCTACAGCGTGGGTTGGGTCGGCAGCTGCGCCGCGGCGAGGACAAGGGCGATCGGAAGGCGGGGAGACTCGGCGACTGGACGGAGACGGCGATCCGCTGGGCCCGCAAGATCTCCGAGCGGAGCGCTGAAGGCGGACGCAAGCTGCGGCGCAAGTTGAGTCGCGGATCGCAGGGTGGCTCGTGAGGGCGGCGCTACAGGGATACCGCGATATCTCGTCGCCGGAGCGGGCGAGCTTCTGGGTCCTCTCGTCGTTCGCATCCACCATCGCGGTCGCGCGGACGATCAACTACGTGCGCGAGCGCCAGCGCGCACTCCCACGCGCCCGCGCATGGCGGCGTCGCATCTACAACGCGCCGCGATCAGGGGGAGCGCGTGTCCACCATTTCGTCCCCGGGATCGCGCTGGCGTTCGCGGCCGGCGGTGCTGCAGTCGTTGGGCGAACGGATGGCCTCGAGCCGCTGTTCGGCGTCCCGTTCGGAGTTGGCGCGGGCATGACGGCGGATGAGATCGCGCTCCTCGTCGACGTCGACAACCCGTACTGGCGAAGCGAGCGGCTTGCGATGTACCAAGCGATTGCGGCGGGCCTCGGCGCCTGCGCCGTGGCTGCGCGAGTGGGCTGGCGGACCCGAGAATCCTGAACACCGCACCGCGCTAGCTGGCCCGCGCTCTGACCGCCGGCCCCCCCGCGTGGATCTGGCTGTGGGGGTCGGCCGTGTTGGTCTCGCGCACTGCGTCCACGTCGCCGTGGAAGTCGCCCTTGCCCGTGGGGTCGCTCATCACGAGCGAGATCAGCTCGAACGCCGCGAGCCCGACGTGCGGTACCCACTGCGACCGGCCTTTCTTCCACTGGCCGGTCACGAACGGCGTGACCGCGAGGGCGAGCGCCGCCGCGAGGTCGATCGCCAGGTGAGCGCGGTACGGGATCAGCTTCGCGAGTCCGAGCGGGTAGTCGGTGACCGTGCTGTAGCCCGCGTGGATGGCGCCGGCGGTCCGGATCTGTCGCGCCGCCTGCGTGCCCTCGGTCCCCGCGAGGCGCGGGAACGCCGTCATGAGCAGACCGCCGACGGTGTAGTCGGTCACTCCGTGGAGCGTGGAGTCGATCGGCCTCGGAGGGAATGGCATCGTCGTTCCTTTCAGGGCGTGAGCACGACCTTCACGCACTCGTCCTGCTTGTGCTTGAAGGTCTCGTAGGCGTCCGGGGCCATGTCCAACCCGAGGCGGTGGGTCACGATGAAGCTCGGGTCGATCTCGCCGCTCACGATTCGCTCGTACAGCGGCTTCAGGTACTTGTGGACCGGCGTCTGGCCGGTCCGCAGCTGGAGCCCCTTGTTCATGAAGGCCCCGCTGGGGAACTTGTCCATCACCCCGCCGTAGACGCCCATCACGGACACGATCCCACCGGGGCGACAGGCCAGGATCGCGTCGCGCAGCGCGTGGCCGCGGTCCGTCTCGAGCCGGTTCTGCTGCTTGACGCGGTCGACGGCGTGCAGCGCGCCGTGGCCGTGCGCCGCCTCCATGCCCACGGCGTCGATCACCGCGTCGGGACCGCGCCCTCCGGTGAGCACCTTGAGCTGCTCGACGATGTCGGCGTCATGGCTGAAGTCGATCACGTCGGTGGCGCCCGCGCGGTTGACGGCCATCTCGAGCCGGTACGCGTACTGGTCGATCGCGATGACGCGCTCGGCGCCCAGCAACAGCGCGCTGGCGATGGCGAACTGGCCGACGGGGCCCGCGCCGAAGACGGCTATGACGTCGCCCGGCGAGATGTCGCACAGCTCGGCGCCGAAGTAGCCCGTCGGGAAGACGTCGGTCAGGAACAGGACCTGCTCGTCGGTGAGGTCGGCCTCGATCTTCATCGGGCCGACGTCGGCGTACGGGACCCGCACGTACTCGGCCTGCCCGCCGGCGTAGCCGCCCGTGATGTGCGAGTAACCGAAGATGCCCGCGGCCGAATGGCCCCACAGCTTCTCGGCCATCCCGGAGTTCGGGTTCGAGTTCTCGCAGGCCGACCACAGGTCGTGCTGACAGGACCAGCAGTTCCCGCAGGCGATCGGGAAGGGGACGACGACCCGGTCGCCGGCCTCTAGGTTGCCCACGCCCTTGCCCTTCTCGACGACCTCGCCCATGAACTCGTGGCCGAGGATGTCGCCGCGCTTCATCTCGGGCACGTAGCCGTCGTAGAGGTGCAGGTCCGAGCCGCAGATCGCGGTCGAGGTGACCTTCACGATCGCGTCGCGATCGTTCAGGATCTTCGGCTCCGGGACCTCCTCGACTTGCACCGTGTTCCTGCCCGACCAGACGGTGGCGCGCATCAGGCGCCCGCCCGCTCGATCTGGGATTCGTCCAGCGGCTGCGCCGGGCGTTGCTTGAGCTTGCGCGCGGCCAGCTCCCCCTCCGGCGTGCCGTCGGAGCGCGCGATCTCACCCGTCTCGACGAGCTGCTTGAACCTGCGGAGGTGATCCTTGACCTCCGCCAGCGGATCGGAGCCCGTTAGCTTGCCGAGGACCTCGCGGATCGTGCCGTCGTCGTCGAGCTCCACGTGGATCTCGGTCCCGCGGTCGCCGGGCGCGTCCCTGAAGGTCACCGCGTTGCCGCCGTCCTCGAGGAGGGGCTCGACCTTCTCCCGCGGGCGGTTGACCGTGATGGCGGCTCGGCGGCTCATTCGGGCTCCAGCGTCTCGTCCCAGGGCACGGCGCGGCGGCAGAGCTGTCCGTCGCGATGGGTGCTGTAGATCCCCATCCGCTTCAGCGGGACCGAGTACGAGTGGATCGTGACCGCCGGCTCGTCGCCGACGTTGACCATCCGGTGGATCTCCGTGTCGTCGAAGCAGAACGACTCGCCCCTGCATGGATCGATCCGGTGCGGCTCGCGGCCCCAGCGCGGGCGCTCTTCCCTGACCCGGCCGTGAGCGACCGCGACGCCGCCGCAGGACTCGTCGTGGTCGTGGAAGCCGGTGTCGTGCCCGGGCATCCACGAGATCACCCAGATCCCGATGTGCTCGTCGACGTACAGCGACCTGTGCTTGCGCTCCTCGCCGTCGAAGCACGCGAGCGGCCACCAGAGCTCCTCGCGGCATGCGATCTCGAGCGACCACGCCGCGAGTTCGTCGGGGGCGAGCTGGCGCCCCGGGGGGCGCAGAAAGCCCGCCTCGGGTGCGCCGCGCTCCGCAGTAGCCATCCGGAACCCCTAGCGCGCCGCGGCGCCCTCGTCGCCGAACCCGAAGATGAAACGGGGCGGCGAGCATCAGCACGCCGATCGTGAGATCCGCCAACGGGTCGCCATCCCGGCCGCGAGCATGAGCGCGCCGATCACGATCGCGAGGGTCTTGGCCTCGCTCACCTCGGCGAATCCGAAGATCCAGGGCGAGGCGATCAGGACGATCGCCGCGAACGGCTCGAGTGCGGCGTGGGCGTTGAGCGGAACTGGTCCCCTGGGCATTTCAGTCTCCTTCTCGGTGCGGCGAGTAGCTACCCCCATCCGAGCTTCTCCAAGCAGACGGGGGTACCTCAGCCGGCCGGCCTGGTGGGCGGCGGCGCGAGCTCGCCCCTCTGCCAGGCCCGCACCGTGAAGACGGTCGCGACAGTCACGGAAATCCAGGTCGCGAGATGGAAGAACCCGTCGGCCAGCGTGTTCGCCTCCAGCCCGTTCACCGTGTCGATGGGTGATCACCCGTGCTCGTGAGCATGTGGTGCCACTGGAAGATCTGGTGGAAGAGGATCCCGTCGATGAATCCGCCGAGGCCGAGCCCCATGAGGAGAGCCGCAACTGCCGGCGCCTGGCCCGGCGGGCGCTGCGCTCACCGTGCACGGGTGCTCCCTCGGCGTCGTCGCCATGCCCTTAGTGGTCCGCTCACGGGTCGGGCTGCGGCCCGTCCCGGAGTGGAAACCGGGTTTGGGGGTAGCGCCTCTGTGCGACACCGTGCTAGCCGGTGTCGGAAGGCGGGCGGAACGCAATCGGGCGATCGCTCGGCCGAACGCGGGCCGTCCGCCGCTGTTCTAGGCCTGACTCACGTGGGCCACCGGGGCCGCGGTCCCACGTCATTCGCGGAGGGCCTGAAGTGCGGCCCTTACTGGGGGGACAGCGGCCAGGATCGCTCACACAACGGCGCCTCCGGCGACGGCGCACCCTCATCCGCAGAGTGGGAGAGCCCTGGCCGGGTAGAGACACCGGGCATGGACGACAATCCTCCGGAAGACAGTGATGGCGCTGATCACGTTCGCCCACGGCGAGGCGGAGATCGACCGGCTCGTGCGCGAGCTGCGCACTCCACCGGGCATCCCGGCGTTGGCGCCGGGCGAGGTCGTCACCGAGGCGGTCGTCGCGGCATGACCAGAGCGGAGATCCACTTTCACCTCCTGCCGGGCGTCGACGACGGCCCGGCCACCCTTGCCGAAAGCCTCGACCTCGCCCGGCTCGCGCTGGCGGACGGGACGACGACGGTCGTGGCCACGCCACACGTCGGCGACGTGCGTGTGGCGGAGCTGCCTGGCCGGGCGCGGACGCTCCGCGACGCGCTGGCGGCAGTGCAGCTCCCGCTCGAGGTGATCGCGGGCGGCGAACTGGCGCCGTGGGACGTGGGCGCGCTCGGCAGCGAGGAGCTCGACGTGATCTCCGTCGGACCGCCGGGCGGTCGCTGGGCGCTGCTCGAGGCGCCGACCTACGCAGGGACGATCGACGAGATCCATTCGGCCGCCGAGGCGCTGCGCGCGCGAGGACTCGGTGTCGTGCTCGCGCATCCCGAGCGCAGTCCGGCGCTGCTCGGCGCGGACGGGTGGGACGCGCTCCTGCACGAGTGCGAGCGCGGGGCCATGCTGCAGGTCAGCGCCCCGTCACTGCTCGGCATCTACGGAGAGGCGCCCCAGCGCATGGGCGAGCGGCTCGCCGTGGAGGCCCACGACTTCGTCGTAGTGGCCTCCGACGCGCATTCGGTCGCCCGCCCGCCGCTGCTCGGCGAGGCCCTGGCCGCGGTGACCGCGCTGTCGGGCGCGCGCGCCGCGCGGCGG
>JALZEZ010000045.1 GCA_030861775.1 Actinomycetota bacterium | reverse complement strand
GACCAGCGCCATCGTCGCCCCCAGGATCGCGCCCTCGATCACCGGGAACAGCGCCAGCGGCGAGAGCGGCGGCCTGTAGACCAGCGCTAGCGCGAGCGGCCCGCCGACGTAGGCCGCCGCCAGAAACCAGCACCACACCAGGACGCGCCGCGTCGCGCCGCGCTTCGGCATCCGCTGGCGCGGCCACGTCCGCGCGAGCGCGTAGCCGCCCGCGACGAAGGCGCCGAGCGTCGCGAGCCCCAGACACCCCGCGGCGATGCCATGGCCGGCCGTTCGACCGAGCGGCGGCCATGGCTTAGCCGCCGCTCGCACCCCCTACCCCTCGCCGACCTCCAGGAAGGCCTTGTAGCGGCGCACGTTGCGCTCGCAGCGGCGGTACTCCTCGCTGTCCTCCTCCGCGCTCTCGAGCCCCTGCTCGGCCTCGCGCAGGCGCGACTCGATGTCCGAGCGGTTCATCGAGTCGGGCTCGAGCACCTCGTCCACCAGCACCAGCGCGGTGTTGTTCACCACCTGGAGGTAGCCCTCGCCCTGGGCGAAGCTGCGCACCTCGTTCTCGCCCTCGTAGAGCCGCAGCTCGGTCGGGTCGAGGATCGCCATCAGCGGCGCGTGGTTGGCCCGGATGCCGATCGAGCCGGTCGGGGTGCGGGTGGAGAGCATCTCAACCTCGCCCTCGAACACCCTGCCCTCGGGCGTGAGCACCTCGACTGGGAACGTCTTGTGCGCCATCGGCTACTGGCCGGCCGCGTCGCGCGCCTCGTCGGAGTCCTCGCCGCCCTCGCCGCGCTCGCTGTCCTCGGAGCCGCCCTCGGCGTCGTCGTCGGAGCCCCCCTCGTCGTCGTCGGAGCCGGAGTCCCCGGAGTCGTCGTCCTTCGACCCCCGCGCCTCCTCGAGCACCTCGTCGATCGTGCCCTTCATGTAGAAGGCCCGCTCGGGGATGTCGTCGTGCTTGCCCTCGACGATCTCCTTGAAGCCGCGGATCGTGTCCTCGACCTTGACGTACGTGCCGGGCGAGCCGGTGAACGCCTCGGCGACGAAGAACGGCTGCGACAGGAAGCGCTCGATCTTGCGCGCGCGCTGCACGGTCTGCTTGTCCTCGTCGGAGAGCTCGTCGATGCCGAGGATCGCGATGATGTCCTGGAGCTCCTTGTACCGCTGGAGCACCTCCTTGACCTGCGTCGCGACCTCGTAGTGCTCCTCCCCGACGATGTCGGCCTTCAGGATCGTCGAGGTCGAGTCGAGCGGGTCCACGGCCGGGTAGATCCCCTTCTCGGCGATCGAGCGCGACAGCGTCGTCGTCGAGTTGAGGTGCGCGAATACCGACGCCGGCGCCGGGTCGGTGAGGTCGTCGGCCGGCACGTAGATCGCCTGCACCGAGGTGACGGAGCCCTGGCGGGTCGACGTGATCCGCTCCTGGAGCTGGCCCATCTCGGTCTCGAGCGTCGGCTGGTAGCCCACCTGCGAGGGCATCCGGCCGAGCAGCGCCGACACCTCCGACCCCGCCTGCACGAACCGGAAGATGTTGTCGATGAAGAGCAGCACGTCCTGGCCGCCCTCCTCGCGGAAGTACTCGGCCATCGTGAGCCCCGTGAGCGCCACGCGCATGCGCGCGCCCGGCGGCTCGTTCATCTGGCCGAACACGAGCATGGTCTTGTCGATCACGCCCGACTCGGTCATCTCGATCCAGAGGTCGTTGCCCTCGCGCGAGCGCTCGCCCACGCCGCAGAACGCCGACAGCCCCTCGTGCTCCTCGGCGATGTTCCTGATCAACTCCTGGATGAGCACGGTCTTGCCCACCCCGGCGCCGCCGAACAGGCCGACCTTGCCGCCCTTCGCGTAAGGCGCCAGCAGGTCAACGACCTTGATGCCGGTCTCGAGGATCTCACGCGTCGGGGTCAGGTCCTCGACCTCGGGCGCCGAGCGGTGGATCGGCCAGTAGTCGTCGGCCTCGACCTCGGTGTCGTCGCCATCGATCGTCTCGCCGAGCAGGTTGAAGATGCGGCCGAGCGTGGCCCTGCCCACGGGCACCTTGATCGGTCCGCCGGTGTCGCGCACCTCGGCCCCGCGCGAGAGGCCGTCGGTCGTGTCCATCGCCACCGCGCGGACGCGGTCGTCGCCGAGGTGCTGCTGCACCTCGCAGATCAGCTTGCCGCCACCAAGGCCGGCGGAGACGCCCTCCTCCTCGCCGTGCTGCTCCATCTCGATCTCGAGCGCGTTGTAGATGTCGGGGAGCTCGTCGGGCGGGAAGACCGCCTCGATCACGACGCCCTGGATCTCCTCGACGTGGCCGACGCCCGCACCGTTCGAGCCCGCACCGTTCGAGCCCGAGCGCTGCTCCTGGGTGCCGCTGCCGCCGCCTACGGGATTGCTGGTGGCCTGTTCCATATCGGTCTCCTCTGCTAGCGGAGCCCCTCGGCCCCGGCGACGACTTCCATGATCTCCTGCGTGATGTCCGCCTGGCGCTGTCGATTGGCCTCGAGGGTGAGGTCGTCGATCAGCTCGGCCGCGTTCTCGGAGGCGTTGCGCATGGCGGTCATGCGCGCGCCGTGCTCCGATGCCGTCGACTCGAGCAGCGCCCGGTAGATCGAAATCTCGACGTAGTCCGGCGCGAGCCGCTTGAGGATCTCCTCCGGCTCCGGCTCGTAGATCCAGAGCGAGCGGCTGTGGTCCGGCGTGTCCTCGTCGCTCGCGTCCGGAACGTCGTCCTCGTCCTCGCCCTCCTCGTCGCCGAGCACGTCGGCCTTCTGGAGCGGCAGGAGCGTCTCGTGGCGGACCTCCTGCGTCATCGGCGAGATGTAGCCGTTGTAGAGGATCTCGACCCGGTCGAGCTCCCCGTCCACGTAGTGCTGGATCAGCTCGTCCGCGACCTCGCGCGCGTCGGCGTAGGCCGGGCGGTCGGTGAAGCCGGTGTAGCCGCCGGACAGCTCCAGCCCGCGGAACTGGACCGACGAGACGCCGCGGCGCCCCACCGCGTACCAGCGGATCTCCTCGTCCAGCTCGCGAGCGCGCGCGTTGCCCGCGCGGATGATCTGCGAGTTGAACGAGCCGGCCAGGCCGCGGTCGCCGGTGATGAGCAGGAGGCCGACGTTGCGGACGTTGTCGTGCTCCTCCAGGATCGGCAGGTTCGGGATCGACTCCGCTGCCGACACCGCCTGGCGGGTCATCCGCCGGATCGCGTCCGCGTAGGGGCGCAGCTCCTCGATCCGCTGCTCGGCCCGCCGCAGCCGCGCGGCCGCGACCATCTCCATCGCCCGCGTGATCTTGCGGATGTTCTTGACCGAGCCGATCCGGCTCTTGATGTCCTTCTGGCTGGCCACCTAGGTGGTCAGACCCCTCCGACCGGCGCCGTCTCGGACTCCTCCGACTCCGCCTCCTCGGACTCCTCGTCGTCGTCGGAGTCGCCGGAGGTGCGGCCCTCCTTCTGGCGCTCCTCCTCGGACATGATGCGGTCGGACTCGCCCTCCTCGAGCTCGTTGCCCTCCTCGTCGAAGTCCGGCCCGAAGTCGTCGATCGCCTCGGCGATCGCCTTCCCGAGCTGGTCCTCGACCGAGTCGTCCCACTCGCCGTCGGCGATCTTCCGCATCAGCTCGTCGTTCTCGGAGTGGAGCCGCTGGAGCATCTGCTCGTGGAAGCCCTTGATCCGCTCGACCTTGATCCGGTCGAGGAACCCGCCGGTGCCCGAGTAGATCGCGGCCACCTGGTCCTCCAGGGCCCACGGCTTGAGCTCGTCCTGGTTCAGCGTCTCCACCAGCCGCTCGCCGCGGGCCAGCGTGCGCTGGGTCTCCTGGTCGAGCTCCGAGCCGAACTGCGCGAACGCCTCCAGCTCGCGGAACTGCGACAGCTCGAGGCGCAGCTTGCCGGCCACCTTCTTCATCGGCTTCGACTGGGCGTTGCCGCCCACGCGCGAGACCGAGATCCCGACGTTGATCGCCGGGCGCACGCCCGAGCGGAACAGATCGGCCTCGAGGAAGATCTGGCCGTCGGTGATCGAGATGACGTTGGTCGGGATGTAGGCCGACACGTCGCCCGCCTGGGTCTCGATGATCGGCAGCGCGGTGAGCGAGCCGGCGCCGAGGTCGTCGTTCAGCTTCACGGCGCGCTCCAGCAGGCGGGAGTGCAGGTAGAACACGTCGCCCGGGTACGCCTCGCGGCCCGGCGGGCGGCGCAGCAGGAGCGACATCTGGCGGTACGCGTACGCGTGCTTGGTCAGGTCGTCGTAGATGCAGAGCGCGTGCTTGCCGTTGTAGAGGAAGTACTCGCCCATCGCGCAGCCGGCGTACGGGGCCATGAACTTGATCGGCGCGGCCTCGTCGGCCGGGGCGGCGACGATGATCGTGTTGTCGAGCGCGTTGTGCTCGCGCAGGGTCTCGGCCACCTGCACCACCGTGGACATCCGCTGGCCGATCGCCACGTAGATGCAGATCAGGTCCTTGTCGCGGTTGTTGATGATCGCGTCGATGCCGATGGCGGACTTGCCGGTCTGGCGGTCGCCGATGATCAGCTCGCGCTGGCCGCGGCCGATGGCGGTCATCGAGTCGATCGCCTTGATGCCGGTGAGCATCGGCTCCTCGACCGGCTGGCGCTGGACCACGCCGGGGGCCTTGAACTCGGCGTCGCGGTACTCGTCGGTCTTCACCTCGCCGCGGCCGTCGAGCGGCTTGCCGAGCGGATCGACGATCCGGCCCAGCAGCCCCTCACCGACCGGGATCTCGAGCAGGCGCCCGGTGCGCTTGACCTGGTCGCCCTCCTCGATCTTGTCCCACTCGCCGAACAGCACGGCACCGACGTTGTCGGACTCCAGGTTCAGCGCCAGGCCGGTGACGTCGTGCGGCAGCTCGAGCATCTCGAGCGACATGCAGTTGTCGAGGCCGTGCACGCGGGCGATGCCGTCGCCGATCGACAGGACCGTGCCGACCTCAGAGAGGTCCGCGCCGCCGTCTTCGGAGATGCCCTCGATGCGGCTCTTGAGGATGCTCGTGATCTCGTCGGGCTTGATCTTCATGCGGCCTTCGCCACTTCCTTTCTAAGTCTCTCGAGACGGGCCCTGATCGTGGCGTCCATGATCAGGTTGCCCACCTGCATTGCGAGCCCACCGATGACGTCGGGGTCCACGGACGTGGTCAGCTCGATGCGCCGGCCGGTCCGGTCCTGGATCTCGTCGCCGATGCGCTTGACCGTGCCCTGATCCAGCTCGACTGCGCTGGTGATGGTAACCGGGAGAAGCTTGCGCTCCTCGGCGTAGAGCGCGTCGAACTCGCGCCTGATGCGGAACAGCGCCGGCATCCGGTGCCGCTCGGCCAGGAGCTCCAGGAAGCGGACGAAGCGCTCGTCGGCGTCCTCGACCACCTTGCCGATGCCGTCCTTCTTCTCCTCCGAGCTGAAGTAGGGGGAGAAGAAGAAGACCTGGAGCTCGCGGTTCTCGCCGAGGACCTCGGCGAACTCCACGAGCTGGTCGTGGACCTCGTCGAGCACGTCGTGGTCCTTCGCGACCTCGAACAGCGAGCGGGCGTAGACCTCGGCGATCTCCTGCAACTACGAATCGCCCCCCTCGGGATCGGCCGCCGGGACCGACCCGGGCACGCCGCCGCCGTTCTGGCCGTTCTCGCCGGAGAGGGCGCTGAAGTCGAACTCGTTCAGCGCCTCCTCGATCAGGCGCTTGTGGTCGTCGCCGCTGAGCGACTTGCGCGTGACCTTCTCGGTCGCCAGCACGGTGAGGTTCGCCACCTCGCGGCGGATCTCGTCCACGGCCCGGCGCGTCTCGAACTCGATCTCGCGGCGGGTGTCGGCCATCATCTCCTCGCGCGTCTGCTTGGCCTCGGCCTTGGCGTCGTCCTGGAGGCGGTCGGACGCCTTGCGCGCGCGGGCCACGATGTCCTCCGCCTGCTCGCGCGCCTCCTTGAGCCGGGCGCGGTACTCGTCGAGCAGCTCGTCGGCCTCCTTGCGCGTGCGCTCGGCGTGCTCGATCGACTCCTCGATCGCCTTGCGGCGCTTGTCGAGCGCGCTCGCGATGCGCGGGAACGCCGCCCGCCGCAGGATGATCATCGTGATCCCGAACGCGATCAGCGTCCAGATCATGATCCCCACGTTGGGGCTGACCAGGAAGTTGCCGCTCTCCTCCTCCGCGGGCGCGGGGGCGGGTCCGCCGCCCGGGGGCGGCGGGGCGCCATGCGCCTGGGCGAAGACGACGACCTTTGTGATCAGCTCGGTCACGCTAGCCGGCGAGGAAGAACGCGATCAGGCCGAAGATGAACGCGTAGAACACGATCGCCTCGGTGAGCGCGAAGCCCAGCCACTGGATGCTGGTGATCTCGTCGCGCATCTCCGGCTGGCGGGTGACCGACTCGATCACCTTGCCGAAGATGTAGCCGACGCCGATCCCCGGCCCGATCGTGCCGAGGCCCGCGCCCACGCCGAGCGCGATCGACTTGATCGCCTTGGCGGTCTTCTCCTCGCCGCCGCCGGCTGCCTGGGCTACTACGTCTGGGATGAAACTGAGGTCCATGGTGCCTCCTGGGTCAGTGGGCCTCGCCGGTGGCGCTGCCTAGGTAGATCGATGTGAGGGTGGCGAAGATGAACGCCTGTAGCCCGGCCACGATCCCGAGCTCGAACAGGAAGAACGCGACGGCCATGACGACCGTCAACGGCCCGATGAACGCGGCTCCGAGCAGGACCACCATTCCGCCCCCCATGAAGAGGATTAGTAGGTGCCCTGCAAGTATGTTCGCGAACAGTCGTACCGACAGTGAGATGATGCGTACAAAATGCGAGATGGCCTCGATCAGGAAGATCGGGCCCGCCGCGAAGCCCGTCACTCCCGCCGGCACCCAGCTCTTGAAGTAGGGGATCGTGCCCTTGGCCCGGATGCCCTCGAAGTGGTAGCTGAACCACACCATCAGCGTGAGCACCAGCGGGACCGAGATGTTCGCCGTGGCCGCGTACAGCGCCAGCGCGGGCATCTCCACGCCGAGGACGTCCACCTTGTGCTCGGTGTTCGTCGGTAGCGGCAGGTAGCCGATGAAGTTCGAGAACAGGATGAAGAAGAAGAGGGCGCCGACGACCGGGAACCACTTGGCCGCCATGCCCGCGTCCATGTTGCCGCGGGTGATGTTGTTGTAGGCCAGGTCGTAGGCCGACTCGACCGCGGTCTGGACGTTGTTCGGCCGGTCCTGCATGCGCTTGGCGATGTAGGTCATCGCCCAGCAGGTGAGGACCGCCGCGATCGCCAGGTAGAGCACCGCCTTGTTGATGCTCATGTCGATCGGGCCGAACTTCAGCTCGATCCAGGGGTCGAGCTTGAACTCGTTCTGCGGCTTGTAGTGGTTGTTCTCCGGCTCCTTCGGGAAGAGGAGGCCGATGAGGATCGCGAGCGCGAAGACCGACGACACGCCGATCGCGACCTTCTTGCCGGTGCTGAGCGACTTGAACCAGCGGGTCACGGGCGCGGCCTCCCGCCCGGGGTCTTCGTGCTCGCGCCGCCGGTGGCGAGGGCCATCGTGAGCGCGACGGTGAAGGTGGCCAGGAACAGCACGGCCGAGGAGAGCCCGGTCTCGCTGTCGGTGGTGAGGCCCACCACGAGGATCGCGCCGGCGACGATCCAGCCGCGGGCGATCATGCTGCCCGCCAGGAGGCCGACCGTGGTGCGCGGGTCATCGGCCTGCTCGGCCTTGCGCTCGGCCAGCGCGCGGATCAGGCGCTGCCCCACGTAGAGCCCGGCGCCGGTCACCCAGCCGAGGACCGGGATCCCCGCTGCGATGAAGATCGGGAGCGCGACCGCGAGCAGCGCGAGGTCCATGTTGCGGAGCACTCGCAGTGCGGTCGGTGCGTCGGATGTCGGCTCTATGGCGTGGGTGGACAAGGCTGGAACGGCACCGGAGAGAGCCACCCTCGATCGGCGGCGCAGGCGTCCCCCCGGCGGGGCGCGAAGGGTATCCAAATCTGGGCCCTGAGTTTGTGCCTGGTGCCTCTAGGCGCGCCGCGCGGGCCCCCGTGCGTCGGCCGCGCGGGCCGGCTCGCGTTCGGACCTCCCTCGGGGGTACGGTCGCAGGCTCCCTCAGCAGCCCCCCTCGGGAGGTCCGACCGCTCGCCGGTCATCGTCGCCGGCGGGCTCCCTTCCCTTACTCCTATTTGCTCGCCGTTCCCCCTGCGGCCGCCTCAGCGGCGTCTGGGATCGAGCGGGTGGCGGTCCCTGCCGTCGCGCACGCGGTCTCTGTCCGTGTCACGGCGGAGCGGGTCGGTCTCGGTGCGGTCGCGGCGGCCGTCGCGGTCGCGGTCCTCCTTGCGGTCGGTGAGGCCGTCGCGGTCGCTGTCGGCCCGGGTGGCGAGGGTCTTCGTCGGGGGGTGGCGGTCGGGCAGGAAGCGGGTCGGCTTGGTGCCGCGAACCGCGCCGGGGCCGTCCGGCAGGCCGGCGGTCAGGCCGCGCTCGAGGCCGTCCGGGAGGCGGTCGTCGTCGCTGTCGCGGTCGGCCGGGTCGGTCCGGCGCTCGATCGCGTCGCCGAGGCCGTCGTCGTCGGAGTCGGCGTCCAGCGGGGACGTGCCGGCCGCCAACTCGGCGGCGTCCGGGAGGCCATCGGCGTCGTCGTCGGGGTCGGCGTTCTCGCCGCTGCCGTCGGCGTCGGTGTCGAGCCGCTCGGCGGGGTCGAGCGGGAAGGCGTCGGTGGTGTCGGGCGAGCCGTCGTTGTCGTCGTCGGGGTCGGCGTTGTCGCCGGCGCCGTCGCCGTCCGCGTCGGAGCGCTCGGCGGGGCGGAAACGCGTCCGAGACGTCGGGCACGCCGTCGTTGTCGTCGTCGGGGTCGTCGGCGTCGGGGCGCGTGTCCGCGTCGGCGTCGGGCGGGTGGCAGATGCGCTCGGCCTGGCGCGGCGGCGCGGCCACGGCGCGGGCGAAGGCGTCGCTGCTCCGGGTCGGGGCGCCGTCCGGGTCGCGGATCCCGTACCAGTCCTCCGCATTGCCGGGGTCGGACTCCGGCGTCGCCCAGGTGTACGGGATCACCGTCGCCACCCCGCAGTCGGACCAGGCCAGCGCGGTCATCGCCTGCTCGAGGTTCGCCGCCCGCTGCTCCTCGGACACGTACAGCGGGTGCTCGGGCGGGTTGGTGACCCAGCCGAGCTCGGTGATGTGGATCGGCGCCTCGGGGTCGCCCACCTCCTCGAGCGTCCGGCGCAGGTTGCGGACCTCCCGCAGGACGCCGTCGACCGTGGCCGCGTAGGGGTGGAAGGCGACCCCGTCCACGATCGCGGCCGCGTCCGGGCGGGTCGCGTAAAGCGCGCGCTCGAAGCCGGTGCCGGGCACGAGTCCGCCGACCAGCACGACCGCGTCGGGGTCGACCGCCTTGATCGCCGCGCGCGCCTTGGCGTAGAGCTCCATGTAGCGCGCGGGGTCCGGCGCGGGCCGCCAGAAGACGTCGAGGTTGGGCTCGTTCCAGATCTCGTAGGTGGTGACCGGCGGCTCCGCCTTCGGGTCGAACTCGTCCCACAGCGAGCCGCCGCGACCGTAGCGGCGGGCGAAGGCGGCGGCGTAGGCGGCGTAGTCGTCGGCGTCCTTCGGGGGAGCGTGGTCGTCGCCCGGCACGCTCGAGGCCCAGAGCGCCGAGTAGTCGAGGATCGGCGCCCAGCGCAGCTCGTGGTTGGCCATGGCGATCGCGACGAAGTCGAGGTAGGTCCAGTCGTAGGTGTGGACGCCGTCCTGCGGCGGGTCCGGCTCGGCGGCCTCCCAGTAGGCGTCGTTGCGCACGAGGCGGACGCCGGTGGCCCGGATCGCGCTCAGGTGGAGGTTCCAGCGGTCGCCGTCGAACGAGTCCTGGAAGACCCGGTTGGCGTTCACGCCGAACTCGGCGGGGGCCGCGGCGGCGGGGGCCGCGAAGGCCAGCGCGGCGGCCAGAGCGCTCAGTAACCCCCTCACGGATTCAGGCTAGTGCGATCCGGGGCGCGTGCCAGCTCCCTTAACACGCCGCGCGGATCAGCAGGGCTGATCGCCCCCATTCGCAGATTTCGTTGGGCGCGCGGGGGGGGCGCTGGCAGGATTCGGCGATGCGCGCTGCTCTGACCGCATCCCCCGCCGTCGGACGCACCGCGCCCCCGCCCAACCGCGTCGCGCCCGGCTGGCAGATCTGGACCGGGCTGGCGATCGTCTACGTCGTCTGGGGCTCGACCTACCTGGCCATCCGGGTGCTGGTCGAGACCATGCCGCCGCTGCTCTCGGGCGGCGCGCGCTTCATGCTCGCCGGCGCGGTGCTGTACGCGTTCCTGCGCTGGCGCGGCGGGGCCGCGAGCATGCGCGTGGACCGGACGCAGGTTGTGTCGTGCCTCATCGTCGGGTCGCTGCTCGTGGCCGGCGGGAACGGGTTGGTGATGGTCGGCGAGGTGCACGTGCCGTCCGGCCTCGCCGCGCTGATCATCGCCTCGGTGCCGCTGTGGGTCGTGCTCTACCGGCGGATCGTCGGCGAGGGAATCGCGCCGGGGACGCTCGCGGGGGTGGCCGTGGGCTTCGCCGGGCTCGCGCTGCTGCTCCTGCCGAGCGGCGGGAACGACGAGGTCACGAGCTGGTTGGGGCTGCTCGCGGTGTTCTGCGCGGCGCCGGCCTGGGCGCTGGGGTCGTTCCTCTCGAAGCGGCGCCCGCTGCCGTCGAACCCGTTTCTCTCGACCTCGCTCCAGATGATGCTCGGCGGCGCGACCTCGCTGGTCGCCGGGCTCGCCCGCGGCGAGGCCGGGACGGTCGAGTTCGCGTCGTTCTCGTCCGACTCGCTGATCGCGTTCGCCTATCTGGTGGTGATCGGGTCGCTGGTGGCGTTCACGGCGTACGTGTGGCTGCTCCAGCACGCGCCGATCCAGACGGTCGCCACGTACGCCTACGTCAATCCGATCATCGCGATCGTCCTGGGCTGGGCGATCCTCTCGGAGGAGATCACCGCGCCGATCGTCGCCGGGGCTGCGATCGTTGTGGCCTCGGTGGCCACGATCGTGCGCAAGGAACCCGCTTGAGCTGGCTCCAACGCGAGGTCCGCCTCGCGCCGCGCGAGCGCGGCTTCCACCTCGTCACCCGCGAGATCGAGGAGGCCGTACCGGAGCTCGCGCGCTTCGCCGTCGGCATCGCGCACGTCTTCATCCGCCACACCTCCGCCTCGCTGACGCTGAACGAGAACGCGAGCCCGGACGTACGCCGCGACTTCCGCGAGTGGTTCGACCGCACCGTCCCCGACGGAGCGCCCTACTGGGCGCACACGCTGGAGGGCCCGGACGACATGCCCGCCCACATCAAGTCCTCGCTGACCGGGAGCTCGCTCTCGATCCCCGTCACCGACGGCCGCCTGGCCCTGGGCACCTGGCAGGGCATCTACCTCTGCGAGCACCGCGACAGCGGCGGCGCCCGCTCGGTGCTCGTGACGGTGTGGGGGGAGGAGCGCTAGAGCTGCGTGGCCACGAGGGCGCCCACAACGGCGACCACGAGCGAGACGTAGCAGCCGATCAGCGTCACCCACACCATTCGGATGTCGGCGTGAAGGGATCCGATCTCGGCCCGGAGACCCGTCTCGATGCTGCGGAGCTCAGCCTTGAGGTCGGCGCGCGTCTCCCGCATGTCGGCACGCATCGACGCCATCTCGGCGTGCAGCCTCTCGAACGCGTCGTTCAACCGCTCGTCCGTCCATTCCACGCTCGCCATGTCACTGCCACAAGGCTACGGGAGCCGAAGTTCGCCCCCGGCCCCCCAACCTTCGGCTTTCGAGTGTCAGCGAGGCGGGTCTTCGCCCTGGCGGCGCGTTCGACCACGGCCGGTTGACGCGCGTGAAGAACACCTCGATGCCCAAGTTCATCGGCCATCCCTCCTCGTGAATCGCACTTCGGGGCGGCAAAAGGACCCGCCGCGAAAGTTCCTCCTGGGCATGTCCGCCGCCAAATCCCCCGTCCGGGGTAACAGCGCGCAGACATCTGGCGGATGTGCGAACATGCGTTCGTGCGCTGGGACGATCTGAAGGTGGAGGAGCAGGAGCGGCGCGCGCTGCCGGGCTACAAGGATGAGGCGGTGGTCCGCACGTTCGACGCGCCCGAGGCACTCGAGACTCGCTTCCACGAGGTCCGGGCCAAGAGCGCGATCAACCGCGTGCCCGAGCGATCACGCATGCCGTTCAGGTGGACGATCAACCCGTACAGGGGATGCAGTCACGCCTGTACCTATTGCCTGCAGGGGAGTACGCCCGTACTAATGGGGGATGGGCGGACGAAGCCGATCGCCGATCTCAGGCCCGGCGATCGGATCTACGGGACCGTTCGCAAGGGGTCTTACCGCCGCTACGTCCTGACCGAGGTCGAAGACCACTGGTCAACCGTCAAACCGGCGTACCGAGTGACGCTCGAGGACGGGACGGAGCTCGTCGCCAGCGGCGATCACCGGTTCCTCAGCGACCGCGGCTGGAAGCACGTGACCGGCGCAGAGTCCGGCCCGCTTCAGCGCGCGCACCTCACGACGAACAACAAGCTCATGGGCACCGGGCGAGTCGCGATCGCCCCGCATGACTCCGGCGATTACAGGCGGGGTTACCTGTGCGGGCTAATCCGGGGCGACGGGCACGTCGGCTCGTACCACTACGAGCGCGCGGGCCGCGCCCACGGCGACGTGCACCGCTTCCGTCTCGCGCTCACCGACTTCGAGGCGCTGCGCCGGGCACGGATCTACCTCGCCGAGCGCGAGATTGCGACGGACGAGTTCGAGTTCCTAGCGGCCGCGGGGAACCACCGGGCGATGAGCGCGATTCGCACCCAGGCGCGGGCCGCAGTGCTCGACATCCAGGAGCTCATCCGGTGGCCGCACGCCCCGACAGACGATTGGGCGAAGGGCTTCCTGGCCGGGATCTTCGATGCCGAAGGCAGCTTCGGTCAGTGCGTCCGCATCGCAAACACCGACTCGGAGATCATCGCCCGCACCTGCGAGTCGCTCGCGCGGTTCGCGTTCGCGTTCGTCGTGGAGGAGACGACTCACTCGAACGGGATGAGGAACGTCCGCATCAGGGGCGGGCTTCCGGAGGTCATGCGTTTCTTTCACACGACCGATCCCGCCATCTCGCGCAAGCGCTCGATCGAGGGGATGGCGATTAAGTCGGATGCTCGCCTTCGCGTGACGTCGATCGAGCCCCTGGGCGTCGAGCTGGCGCTGTACGACATCACCACCTCCACCGGCGACTTCATCGCCAACGGCGTCGTCTCACACAACTGCTTCGCCCGCCCCACCCACACCTACCTCGGCTTCAACCCCGGCCGCGACTTCGAGCGCGAGATCGTCGTCAAGGTCAACGCTCCGGAGCTCGTGCGGCGCGAGCTGGGGCGGCCGTCGTGGAAGGGCGAGCACGTCGCGATGGGGACCAACACCGATCCGTACCAGTGGGTCGAGGGGCGCTACAAGCTCATGCCCGGCATCTGGGAGGCGATGCGCGACTTCGCCAACCCCTGCTCGATCCTGACCAAGTCGCCGCTGCTGCTCCGCGACAAGGACCTGCTCGTCCAGATCAACGAGCGCGCGCCGGTCAGCGCGAGCTTCTCGGTCCCCACGCTCGAGGAGAAGGCCTGGCGCGCCAGCGAGCCGCGCACGCCTCACCCGCGGGCCCGGCTCGAGGCGGTCGCCGAGCTCAACCGGCTCGGCATCCCCACCGGCATCCTCATCGCACCGCTCATGCCCGGCATCAACGACACGCCGGAGCAGGTGGAGAAGATCATCGAGATCGCCTCCGAGGCCGGCGCGGTGAGCATCGGCGGCATCGGCCTGCACCTGCGCGGCGAGGTGCGCGACGTGTTCATGGACTGGCTGCGCTCGTACCGGCCCGACCTGATCCCGCGCTACGAGGAGCTCTACGCCCGCGGCGCCTACATGTCGAAGGACGAGCAGGCGCGGATCGGCCGCCTGGTGAAGAGCCGCTCCAAGTTCACGCGCAAGAACATCGAGCGCGACGAGCGCCGGGCCTCCGACTGGCGCGCCGCCGCCGCGCAGCGGGCCGAGGCGG
>JALZEZ010000228.1 GCA_030861775.1 Actinomycetota bacterium | reverse complement strand
GCGCAGGGTGAGCCGCGTGGAGCAGCCGGCCGCGTCGCGGGTGGTGCACGACACCCGCACGCGCGCGTGGCCGCCGCGCGTGCTCGTCGCGCGCGGGTCGGGCAGCGCGAAGGGGCACTGCTCGCCGCCCTGCCCGAGGTTCGAGTTCCCCTCCAGGAACGAGGCGCACGAGACCTGCCCGGAGTGCGGCCCGCGGTAGCGCAGCACGTACAGCCCGTTGCGGATGTCGACTACGTAGATCAGGCCGTCCTTGACGATCGGGTAGCTCCAGAACACGAGCTTGTCCGGCCCGGTGGAGAAGGTCGGGTCCTCGGTGGCCACGCCCGGGAGCGGCGGCGGCTGGAAGTCGGCCACCGCGCGCGGGGCGGCCGGGTCGGAGAGGTCCACCGCCCGCAGCCCGGCCGAGTGCCAGGTGATGAAGGCCAGGTCCTGGGTGACGGTGGGGTTGTGCGAGGAGAAGGTGGCCTGCTCGCTCTGGAGCCGGCGCTCCTCGGTGCAGTACTCGCGGTCGTTGTAGGGGCTGACCTTGTACTCGCCGCGCACGCGCGGGCGGGCGGGGTCGGCCACGTCGATCAGGCGGGTCCAGCCCCAGGGGCAGCCGATCGCCACCTTCACGCCCAGCGCCGGGGCGACGCCCAGCGTGGAGCCGTAGACCTCGTCGGTGGTGAGCGCCCAGTTGCGCCCCGGGAGCGGCAGCGCCGAGTGCGCGCCGGGCGCCCCCCACATGGCCCGGTTCGCCACCGGCGTGAGCGCGCGCACGACCGGCTGCGGGCGCGCGTCGGCCAGCTCGGAGGTGTCGATCACCATGAAGCCCGCGGCCAGGTGGGCGAGGTACCCGCGCCGCCCGTCCGGCGAGACGCTCAGCGAGTGCAGGTCCAGCTCGCTGCCGTCGTCGCTCTTGATGCCGGCCTGCCAGCTCGTCAGCTCCTGGAAGACCCCCTCGCGCGCGCGGGAGATGTCGGTGACGAGCAGGTCGTCGCCGCCCTTCTCGGTCAGGGTGGACATGTAGAGCAGCGCCCGCCCGGGCCGCTTCGGGTCCTCCCAGAGGAAGAACTCGTGCGGCACGCGGGACGGCTCGTAGGTGGCCACCAGCCGCGGCCGGGCGGCGTTCTCGCCGCGGATGTCGTAGAAGCGGTAGCTCGAGCCGGCGCCGTAGTCGGCGCAGGTCTGCGGCGCCTCGCAGGCGAAGCGCAGCACGATCAGGAGGCCCGCCCGCGGCCACACGCGCAGCTCGCGCGAGGAGAGCCCCGGCTCGCCCTCGTCCGGCGGGCCGATCGTGTGCACGACCTCGGGCGACGACGGGTCCGAGATGTCGAGCACGGCCACGCCGCCCTTGGGCGCGCCGCCGTCGGAGCGCGAGCCGACGTACGCGTGGTCGCCGTGGATGGCCAGCGCCGAGTTCATCCCCCGCGAGCCGATCGGGGAGTGCCCGACCTGCTCCAGCGAGCCGGCCGCCCCGGCGGGCGCCGGCAGCGCGAGCGCGGCGAGCGCCACCATCCACCAGGCTCGTCCCCCCACCACACGGGAAGGATGCCACGGGCGGGCCCGACCGGGTTAGAGTCGCGCCGTGGGCCTGTTCACGAAGCTCCGCATGAAGGAGCCGGTCCGCGGAACCGCCCAGGTCGTCTCCACCACCGGGTACCGCGGCGACTCGTCGTGGCAGGACATCCGCCTGACGCTGGTGGTCGAGGCCGAGGGCGTTCCGGCCACGCCGGTCGTGCACCGCGGCATCTGCCGTGCGGACCGCTGGCCGACGCCCGGCGACGTGCTCCCCGTGACCGTCGACCGCCGCAAGCCGAAGCGGCTGAAGGTCGAGTGGGACGAGGTCCGCTCCGCGCGCGACAGCGCCTGGGACCTGGCCACCGAGATAGCCGAGCGGCAGCGCCGCGACGCCTGACCCCGCGGGCTGGCCCCGCGGGGACTGTTACAGGAGTGCAACAAAGGGGTCAGACCCCTTTATTGCGGGGGCACTACCGTTGACGGGGATGCCGACTCCCCCGAATGCCCGCAGCGTCAAGATCGCCGACGACGAGCGCGGGGGCTGGTCCTCCGACCGGCCGCGCCGCGCCGGGGCTCCGCGCGAGGCCGACGTGGCCGTGCGCTGCAAGGTCCTGCGGCCCGAGGCGCACATGCGCTACTCGCCGGGGAGCCTGCTGATGATCGTCTCCGCGTCGCCCGCCGAGCGCGACCGGCTGGCCGAGCGCGTGCTCGAGAGCCCCGGACTGGTGCTGTCGCTGGACAAGGTCCGCGCGCTGCTCACCGGCCGCGGCGCCGCCGAGGAGGTGGCGGCCGAGAAGGCGCCCGAGCTGCTCGACACGGCCGTGGCCAAGCGGCTCGAGGCCAACGAGACCGTCGTGCTCGCCGCCGCCGGGGTGTCCCCCGAGGAGCGCGAGCGCTACGTGCGGCTGGCCGCGCGCTTCCGCCGGCCGCGCCACCTGATCCTGGTGGAGGCGCCGCGCGACCAGGTCGCGGACGAGGACCGCGCGCCGCTCAACGAGCTGCGCCGCCGCCTCGACGCCGGCGAGCTCGGGGCCGAGGGGTTCCACTCGGCGCTGCGCCTCGGCGGCCAGTCGGTGGGCGAGCTCAGGCGGGTCGTCTTCCGCCCCGAGCCGCGCGACGACTGAACGGGGTCAGACCCCGTTCGGGGTCACGCCCTCGAGCCAGCTCCGCGCCGCCGGCACGTGCGTGGGGTCCACGTGGTGGGCGGCGTCGGACTCGTGGTACTCCAGCTCGATCCCGCCCGCCCCGAGCAGCTCGCGTGCGCGGCGGGCGAACCCGACCTCCATGACCGGGTCGCGGCGACCGTGCGCGACGAACGCGCGCAGGCCCTGGCGGTCGGCGAGGCTGGGCTCCCAGCCGTCGACCACCGGGACGAATCCCGAGAGCGCGAGTATCCCCGCCGGCGCCGGCCGGTCCGCCGCCAGCCCGAGCGAGTAGCTCATCACCGCGCCCATCGAGAAGCCGCCGAGCACGGTGCGCTCCGGCGTCACGCCCGTGCGCTCCCACAGCTCGTCGTGGAAGTCCGCGAGGCGAGCGAACGAGGCGTGGAAGGTGTCGTGGTCGGGGTAGCCCACGCGCGGGACGACGTACCAGTGGTAGCCCGGCCAGCCCGGCAGCTCCAGCGGCCCGCGCGGCGCGGCGACGTGCAGGCGCCGCTCGGGGTCGAGCGCGTCGCCCAGCGCCAGCAGGTCCGCCTCGTCCGCCCCGCGCCCGTGGTGCAGGACGAGCAGCCCCTGAGGCTCGCCCGCGGCCGGGCGCTCGCGGAAGACGAGGTCGCTCACCGGCGGCAACTGTACGGCCCGGGCCCTCGTGCGCTACGGGTGAACACCCATCCCCCCGGATGGGGGTAATCGCCCCTAAGGGGTTGCGCCGAACCGGGCAGGGCGCATAGGTTCAGCCGCGGAAGTCGTGCGCTGAGGACTCGCTCCTGCCGGAACCTCACGAGGCGCACTTGGCCCAGATTCTTCTCGGGGGAGAGGCGGTTCGCCCATGCGCTCAGCGCTGCTCAGGTTCCTGCTCGTGTCCGCGCTCGCGCTGGCGGTCGTGCCGGTGGTCGTGGCGCAGGAGACGCTGAATCCAAGCCCGGTCGCGCCCGCGGACGCGCCCGTAGACGCGGACGGGGACGGCCTGAGCGACGCCGACGAGGCCGAGGAGGGCTGCAACCCGGCCAAGGCCGACAGCGACTCCGACGGGATGGGCGACGAGTGGGAGGTCCGCTACGGCTTCGACTGCGCCGCCAAGGACGGCACCGGCGATGCCGACGGCGACGGCCAGACCAACTTCGCGGAACACGAGGCCGGCACGAACCCGCGCGTGGCGAACGACCCGCCCGCGGCCGACAAGGACAACGGCTGCGCCCAGGCGGCTTCCCAGCCGAACGAGGCCAACGACTGCGACGCCGACGGCGTGCGCGACATGGGCCCCGACAAGAGCGCCCGCGACAACTGCCGCACCGACGCCAACCCGGGCCAGGAGGACGCCGACGACGACGGCCGCGGCGACGCCTGCGACCCCGACGCCGACAACGACGGCGAGCTGAACGACGGCGACAACTGCGACACGGTCGTGAACCCCGACCAGACCGACACCGACGGTGACGGCGAGGGCGACGCCTGCGACGGCGACGACGACGGCGACGGCGTCGAGGACGGCGACGACAACTGCAACCTGACGCCGAACCCCGACCAGACGAACACCGACGGGGACTCGCAGGGCGACGCCTGCGATCCCGACGACGACAACGACTCGGTCGCGGACGGCGACGACAACTGCTCGCTCGTCTCGAACACGGACCAGACCAACACCGACGGCGACGACCGCGGCGACGCCTGCGATCCCGACGACGACAACGACTCGGTCGAGGACGGCGACGACAACTGCTCGCTCGTCCCGAACGAGGACCAGACGAACACCGACGGGGACTCGCAGGGCGACGCCTGCGATCCGGACGACGACAACGACACCGTGGCCGACGGCGACGACAACTGCTCGCTCGTCTCGAACACGGAACAGACGAACACCGACGGCGACGACCGCGGCGACGCCTGCGATCCGGACGACGACAACGACGGCGTCGAGGACGGCGACGACAACTGCTCGCTCGTCCCGAACGAGGACCAGAAGAACACCGACGGCGACGGTCAGGGCGACGCCTGCGATCCCGACGACGACAACGACAACGTCAACGACGGCGACGACAACTGCTCGCTGGTGGCCAACGAGGACCAGGCCAACAGCGACGACGACGGCCTGGGCGACGCGTGCGATCCGGACGACGACAACGACTCGGTCGAGGACGGGGACGACAACTGCCGGGTCGACGCCAATCCCGACCAGACGAACACGGACAGCGACTCGCAGGGCGACGCCTGCGATCCCGACGACGACAACGACTCCGTGGCCGACGGCGACGACAACTGCTCGCTCGTGGCCAACCAGGACCAGGTCAACACCGACGGCGACGACCGCGGTGACGCCTGCGATCCCGACGACGACAACGACTCGGTCGAGGACGGCGACGACAACTGCGTCGTCATCGCCAACTCCGACCAGACGAACACCGACGGCGACTCGCAGGGCGATGCCTGCGACGCCGACGACGACGGCGACGGCGTCGACGACGGTCAGGACAACTGCTCCCTGACGCCGAACTCGGACCAGACCAACACCGACGGCGACTCGCAGGGCGACGCCTGCGACCCCGACGACGACAACGACTCGGTGGGCGACGGCGACGACAACTGCGCGCTGGTCTCGAACTCCGACCAGACGAACACCGACGGCGACTCGCAGGGCGACGCCTGCGACCCGGACGACGACAACGACGGGACGCCGGACGCGCAGGACTGCGGCCCGACCGACCCGGCGTTCCATCCCGGCGCGACCGACCGGCCGGACCTGTCCTTCCGCGACACGAACTGCGACGGCGTGGACGGCGCGGCGTCGGCAAGCGTGTTCGTCTCGCTGAGCGGCAACGACGCCAACCCCGGCACCCGGACCGCGCCTAAGCGCACGGTCCAGGCCGGAGTGAACACGGCGGCGGCCGACCCCACGCGTGACGACGTGCTCGTCGCGGGCGGGACCTACGGCGAGGGCGGCGGCGTGAACGCGGCCAGCGGCGTGGGCGTGTTCGGCGGCTACTCGAGCGGCTTCGGCAGCCGGTCGGGCGCCAACACGACGACGATCACCGGCTCGCCGCAGGCGTTCCTGCTGAACGGCGACACCGGCGTCACGCTCCAGCTCGTCACCGCCAGCGGCGATCGCGGCCTGTTCTCGACCGCGTACGGCGTGCGGGCCATCAACGGCTCGTCGTTCACCCTCGAGCGCTCCACCGCGGTCGCGGGTCCGGGCGGCGTGGGCGTGTTCGGCTCGAACGGCGCCGGGGGCGGCAACGGCCTGCCCGGCCAGAACGGGACGAACGGCGACGACGACGCGGACCGCGGCGGCTTCGGCGGCGCGGGCGGCAGCGGCCCCGGGT
>JALZEZ010000512.1:1513-2694 GCA_030861775.1 Actinomycetota bacterium | reverse complement strand
CACCTCGCCCCGCTCGCCGACGCGGTCGAGCGCCTCGGCCTGGCGCCGCGGCGGATCCTCGACGTGGGTACCGGCACCGGCGCCGCCGCGCTCTGGCTCGCCCGCCGCTTCGAGCAGGCCGACGTGCTGGGAGTCGACGTGGCCGCCGAGATGGTCGAGCGCGCCCGGGCCAAGGCCGTCGAGCGGGTGCGCTTCGAGCTGGCCGACACGCACGCCGCCGTCGGCGAGGGCCCGTTCGACCTGGTGGCCCACCTCAACTGCCCGGTGCTCTTCGACGACGTGGCCGCGGCGCTGGCCGAGGGCGGCACGACGCTCGTGGTCGCGAGCCGCGGCGCGCGCACGCCCTTCTACACCTCGCACGGCGCGCTGCGCCGCGGCTTCCGCCGCGCCGGCCTGGAGGTCGTGGGCGAGGGAAGCGCCGGGGCGGGGACCTGGCTCGCCGCCCGCCGCCCGGGGCCCTAGACCGACGCGTTCGCCAGGCTCGGCACCCGCTCCACGGCCACCGACCTGCGCAGGTAGAAGAACCAGGTCAGGCCCGCGAACACGACGTAGGCGGCCAGGAAGACCCACAGCGCCGGGGTCGCCCAGTCGGCGTGTGCCTGGGCGACCGCGACCTTCGCGGCCGGCGTCTCCGCCGCCTCGACCAGCTCCGAGACCCCGAGGCTCGCCTGCCTGAACACGACCTGGATCAGGAAGCCGCCGAAGGCGCCGATCGCGCCGGCGATGCCGATCACCGCCGCGGCCTTGCGCCTGTAGGCGAGCGCGGTGCGCTCCGGGTCGAGCCCTTCTCCTCGGCCTCCCTGCGCCCGAGCACGGCGAAGATCGACGGGATCATCCGGTAGGTCGAGCCGTTGCCCATCCCGGCCAGCAGGAAGATCGCCATGAACGACGCGAAGAACAGCGCGAAGCTGTGCTCGTCGACTCCGACGATCGCGACCGCGGTGAACACGCCCATGCCGACGAACACCGCGAGCGTGACCCGCGCGCCGCCGAGCCGGTCGGACAGCCAGCCGCCGAGCGGCCGCGAGACCGACCCGACCAGCGCGCCGGCGAACGCCAGTCCGGCCAGGTAGGTGGCGATGAACGGGTGGCCGGCGAGGAACTCCGGGAAGGTGTTCTTGATCACCAGCGGCAGATCCGCCGCGGCGCCGGATTCTGACGAAAAAGCGGAGGGGGGGGGG
>JALZEZ010000512.1:0-1503 GCA_030861775.1 Actinomycetota bacterium | reverse complement strand
CCCCCCCCGGCGAGCCGTCCCCGGCTCGGTTCCCCCTAGCAGTGGACCGCGACGTTGAAGTCGCCGTCCACCTTGGTGCCGGCGTCCGCGTCGTGCACGGACACGGCCAGCCGGGTGTTGTCCGCCGAGTCGAGCGCCACCTGCACGCTCTGGTTCTCGTCGAGCTGGCCCGACGACGCCTGGTACGAGCACGCCGTGAGGTTGCGGTCGCCGAAGTCGACGCGGTACTCGCCGGCCCCGGTGCGCAGCGCCTCGGTGGCGCCGTTCCGGCTACCGAGCGCGGGCGCCGCCGTGCCGTTCGTGTCGACGTTCGCGAACAGCTCGCGGCCGACCTCGGTGGAGTCCATCCCGTCGAGCTTGTCGGCGTCGGCGGCCTTCTCCGTCTTCAGCAGGAAGTCCGCCGCCTCGCGATCGTCCAGCAGGTCCGCGTTCAGGTTCGCGACGCGGCCGCGGTTGGTGTCGCGGATCACGAACGGCACGCTGCCCCGCGTGCGGAACGCCGCCGCCGGGCCCTGCCCGCGATTCACGTAGTTCGCGCAGGCGTTGATCTCCTCCATGCCGTTGTTCTCGCAGCCGTAGCCCGCGGCGCGGCCGCCGACGGCGTTGTTCGACTGGCGCGTCGACTGCCCGTTGTTGCCGATGTTCGCCACGATCGCGGTCTCCTCGGTCGCGCCTGCCGTGCCGGACGGGTTGCGCTCGCCGAGCACGACCGGCTGGCCGTCGCTCTGGGCGACCGCGATCGGCGCCACCAGCACGGCCAGGCAGGTCGCGGCCAGCAACAGGTAGCGCACGTCGTGCCGGTTCCACCAGCCCTGCGGGCGGCGGTCGTTTCGGTCCTGAGCCATCGAGATGCTCCTCTCGTTCGAAGGCGTGTGGGGGAAGCGCCTGCTGCCCACCGCCGGGCGAACCCCGGAGGCTCGCGGCAGGTCGCGCCGAGCGTCCAGCCAGGTGTCAGCAGATGCACACGAGCGCGCCGAATTGGGTGTCGCAGCCGCGCTCCGGTGAGGGGTTCCACCCATCGGGCTCGCCACGTCACCCGGTCGCGTCGGTCTCACAGCCCGGCGCGGTGCCGTGCGGCGTACCCGCTCGTGGAGCGCGCCCGGTCGCGCCAGCGCGGACCGCGCTCGGTCGTGTTCTCGCTCCCCGCGCGCGAGGTGTCGAAGCGGAGCCCCGCGATGACCACGTACGCGTGGTCGGGGTTCGCGTAGACGGTGATCCACTCGCCCCGTCCGCGCGATCCCCACCGGGCGAGCCCGGACGAGTCGAGCGGCCGGTCGAGGAGGCCCGCGCCGTGGAGCGCATAGCTGACCGCGCCGGAGCAGTCGTAGCCGGAGTCCTCCCAGCGTCCGTGTCCGCCCCCGTAGCGGTACGGCTTCCGGGTGATCCTGTTCGCCGCCGCGATGGCGTCCTTCACCTGCTGCGGCGCGTCGTCGGGCGCGATCGCCGTGCGGCCGTCGGCGGCGAGGATCGCCCTGCCGGTGGGGTTGCTCGCCTGCTCCGGGC
>JALZEZ010000227.1 GCA_030861775.1 Actinomycetota bacterium | reverse complement strand
GCTCGATCGCCACCAGCCGCCGCCGCCAGCCGCCGTGCCAGCGGGCCAGGCGCTCGTCGCCGCGGGTGCGGGCGAGCTGGGCCAGGTAGGGGAGGAGCGTGCCGAGGTGCTGGACGTCCAGGACCGCGAGGCGCAGGGCCTGGTTGCGCTCCAGGGCGGCGTCCGCGAGCCGGTTGCGCAGCGAGGACAGCGACCCGCCCGCCGTCTGCGCCGCGGGAAAGCCCGCCAGGCCGTGCTCCTCCATCCGGCCTCCGAGCTCCTCGAGCAGCCGCTCCGCCTCCGCCGCGCCCTCGCGAAGCGCCTCCGCCTGCTCGCCCCCGAGCCGCTCGGCCAGCACCTCCCAGTGGTTGGCGAGCTGGCGCGTCGACGCATACAGCTCGCGCAGGCCGCGGTGCTCTGCGCCGGTGAGGCTCACGACCGGGCACGGTAGCGCCGCGCGCGCATCCGATACCTTCCCGCCCTCGAATGGACGGGACGGAAAGCCACCTCGGAGGCGCGCTCGACGAGCTGGCCGCCGACCCCTCCTCGCGCAAGCGCTTCCTGCGCATGGCCGGGGGCGGGGCGGTCGCGGCGGGGCTCGCGGCCGTGCTGGCCGCCTGCGGCGAGGAGGAGCGCACGACCGGCAACCAGGTCGGCGGCGCCGGCGTGGGCACCGCCCAGTTCGGGCAGGGGGACGCCGGCATCGTGGCCTACGCGCTGTTCCTGGAACGGCTCGAGGTGGCCTTCTACGAGGAGGCCCTCGCGAGCGGCCGGCTCAAGGGCCGCGGCCTCGAGCTGGCCAAGCGCTTCCACGCCGACGAGCAGTCGCACGCGAAGTCGCTCGAGGGAGCGCTCCAGCAGCTCGGCGGCAAGGAGCCGGCCGAGCCGACCTTCGCCTTCGCCCTCGAGAACGAGCAGGGGATCCTGGTCCAGGCGCAGCAGCTCGAGACCGTCGGAGCCGGCGCCTACCTCGGCCAGGTGGCCCGGATCAGGGACAAGAAGATCCTGGCCGTGGCGCTGTCGATCCACTCGGTCGAGGCGCGCCACGCCGCCGCGCTCGCCCAGCTCCTCGGCCGCCCGATCGCCCCGGACGGGCCGTTCGCCAACCCCTCCCCGAGCTCCGACGTGATCCGCCAGACGACCCCCTTCCTCACCTGATGAGCGGGATCACCCGCGCCACCTTCATCACCCGCAGCGCACTCGGCGCGGCGGCGCTCACGGCCGCCGGCCCCGCCCGCGCGCTGGCCCACGCCAAGCACGGGGCGTTCGGCGGCGGCGACATGGCGATCGTGAACTTCGCCCTCACCCTGGAGAAGGTCGAGGCCGACTTCTACAAGCGCGCGCTGGCGGTGAAGGACCTCGACGAGCGGGCACGCAAGCTGCTCGAGGCCATCTCCAAGGACGAGACCGCTCACGTGGACCAGCTCGCGAAGACGCTCCAGGCGCTCGGCGGCAAGGCCGACCCCGCGCCCCAGACCAGGTTCCCCGCGCTCACGAGCCAGGACCAGGTCCTCCAGCTCGCCATCGAGCTCGAGGACAGCGGCGTGGCCGTCTACAACGGCGCGGCCACCGCGATCCAGTCACGCGACGTGCTCCAGGCCGCCGCCTCGATCGCCCAGGTTGAGGCGCGCCACGCCGGCGCGCTGCGCGAGCTGGCCGGCCAGCTCCCGGTCGTGGGCCCGTTCGACCGGGTGCTGAGCGGCGAGCAGGCCGACGCGGCCGTGCACGAGTTCACGGCTTAGACTCCCGCCCCCGATGGACACCGGCAAGATCGGCAAGGAGTACCCGCCCTTCGAGTACGAGGTCGGGCGCGAGAAGATCCGCGAGTACGCGAACGCGGTGGGCGAGGACAGCCCGGTGCACCGCGACCGCGAGGCCGCGCGGGCGGCCGGGTTCCGCGACGTGGTGGCCCCGCCGATGTTCGCGGTCGTCTACTCCGCCGGCTCCATCGGGCCGGCCATCCTCGACCCCGAGATCGGCATCGACCTGATGCGGATGGTCCACGGCGGCCAGGAGTTCGTCTGGGGCGAGCCGGTCTGCGCCGGGGACACGATCACGACCCGGGGCAGGGTCAAGGACCTGTACGAGAAGGACGGCCGGAAGTTCTACATCTTCGAGTCGGTATCCACGAACCAGGACGGGCAGGAGACCGTCCGGGCCACGTGGACCAACATCGTCCGAGGAGGCTGAGGTGAAGGAAGGCGACCAGATCCCCGAGCTGCGGGTGACGCCCGACAGGTACCTGCCGTACCGCTACGCGGGCGCGTCCGGGGACTTCAACCCGATCCACATCGACCCGGAGTTCGCGAAGAACGTCGGGCTGCCGGGCAACATCCTCCACGGCCTCTACAGCATGGCCCAGGTGGCCCGGGCGCAGACCGCCGCCGCGGGGGGCGACCCGCGCGCGCTCAGGCGCCTGTCGGTCCAGTTCCGGGGGATGGGCTTCCCCGAGCAGGAGATCGTCGTGACCGGCCAGGTGGCCGAGGTCCGCGACGGGACCGCGGTGGTGGAGACGGAGGCGGTCCAGGGCGACAACCGCATCATCCGCAACGCCCGGGCCGAGCTGCAGCTCTCCGAGTAGACGCGCTCCGCGAGAATAGGCGTGTGGAGCTAACCGCACGTCAGTCCCAGGTCCTGCGCCGGGTGGTGGAGGCGCACGTCTCGCTGGGCCAGCCGGTCGGCTCGAAGTGGCTGGCCGAGAACTTCGAGCTGCCCTGGCGGCCGTCCACGATCAGGGCCGAGCTCGCGCGCCTCGAGGAGCTGGGGCTGCTCCAGCACCCGCACACCTCCGCCGGGCGGGTGCCGACCGACCACGGCTACCGCCAGTACGTCGACTCGCTGATGGAGCACGGCGGGGCGGAGCTCGAGAAGCCGGTCGTGCGGCTGCCCGAGGTGCGCGCCGAGGTGGAGGAGGCCATGCGGGTGACCACCGAGCAGCTCTCGCAGGTGACGAACCTGCTGGCGATCGTCTCGGCCCCGCCGCTCGGCACCACGACGATCAAGCACGTCGAGGTCCTCTTGCTCCAGCCGCAGGTGGCGATGGTGGTCGTGATCACCTCGACCGGCGGCGTGACCAAGCGCGTGACCAGCTACCCGCGGCCGGTCGACCCCGGCCTCGTCAAGTGGGCCCACGAGTACCTGAACGAGGTGCTCGGCGGGATGGCCGTGGGCGCGCGGATGCTGCACGCGAAGCTGATGGCGCCCGAGCTCTCCGACGCCGAGCGCTCGTTCCTGGCCACCCTCGAGCCCGCCTTCAGCGACCTCGACGACACCGCCGAGGACAACCTCTTCTTCGGCGGCGCCGCGCGGCTGATGTCGGAGGACCGGCTCCAGGAGCTGTCGCAGATCAACGACCTGATGAAGGTGCTCGAGCGGCGGGTAGTGCTGCTCTCGATGCTGCGCAGCGCACTAGAGGAGCCGCGCGTGTACCTGCGGATCGGGGCCGAGAACGAGACGCCCGAGCTGCGCTCGTGGAGCGTCGTCGCGGCCAACTACGGGATCGCGACGCGCAACCTCGGCACCGTGTCGGTCGTGGGCCCGACGCGGATGGACTACCCGACCGCCATCGCCTCGGTGCGCCAGGCGGCCGCCGAGCTGTCGCGGTTCGTCGGCGATCTCTACGACGCGTGAAGCGCGACTACTACGAGATCCTGGGCGTCTCGCGCGGCGCCGGCGAGGGCGAGATCAAGAAGGCCTTCCGCCGGCTCGCCCGCGAGCTGCACCCGGACGTCAACAAGCACGACCCCGACGCCGAGGAGAAGTTCAAGGAGGCGGCCGAGGCCTACGAGGTGCTCACCGACTCCGAGCGGCGGGCCGTGTACGACCGCTACGGCCACGAGGGGCTCCAGTCGAGCGGCTTCTCCTCGCACTTCTCGGGGTTCGGGTCGTTCGGCGACATCTTCGACGCCTTCTTCGGAGGCGACCCGCTCTTCGGCGGCGGCCAGCGCGGCCCCGCCCAGGGCCGCGACGTGGCGGTGGCCGTCGAGGTCTCCCTGGCCGAGGCCGCCCGCGGGACGAGCGTGGAGGTGGACTACGACGCGGTCGAGGTCTGCGAGCACTGCCGCGGCAACGGGGCCGAGCCCGGCACGCCGATCGAGACCTGCCCGCGCTGCGAGGGAGCCGGGCGGCTGAACGCGGTCCAGCGGACGGCCTTCGGCCAGCTCGTGCGCCAGACCGTGTGCGACACGTGCCGCGGCGAGGGTCGCATCGCGAAGGAGCCGTGCCGCGAGTGCTCCGGGCGCGGGCGCATGGCGGCCCAGCGGCGGCTGACCGTCGACATACCCGCCGGCATCGCCGACGAGCAGCGCATCCGGATCGCCGGGCGCGGGCACGTGGGCGAGCGCGGCGGGCGGGCGGGCGACCTCTACGTGCTCGTGCGGGTCGGCCAGGACGAGCGCTTCGTGCGCGACGGCAACGACCTCGTCTCGCAGGTGCCCGTGTCCGCCGCCGACGCCGCGCTCGGCACGAGCGCGGAGGTCGAGACGCTGGACGGGCCGGAGCGGATCGAGATCCCCGCCGGCACGCAGCCGGGCACCGTGATCACGCTGCCCGGCAAGGGGATGCCCCCGCTCTCGCGCGGGCGCCGCGGCGACCAGCGCGTGTACGTCAACGTGGTCGTGCCCGGCCGGCTCAGCCGCGAGCAGCAGGACCTGCTGCGCCGCTTCCGCGACACCCTCACCGACGAGAACCTCGAGGGGGCGAACGGGGACGGGTCGCTGTTCGCGCGGATGCGGCGGGCGTTCCGCTGATACGCGCGAGCGCGCGCGGCTCCCGCCGATGATCCGCCTCTCGCTCCGCGCCCCCGCCGAGGCGGCCGAGCAGGTGCTGGCGGCGCTCATAGAGCTGGCCCCCTCGGGGGTCGAGCAGGTCGACGGGGAGGGGTGGGTCGAGTTCGCCCTGTACGGCGCTCCCGGGGAGCTGCCCTCGTTTCCGGAGGGTCCGGCCGAGGTCGGCGGCGCGCCGGTGGTGGTCCGCGGCGAGGCGGTGCCCGACGACTGGGCCGAGCGCTGGAAGCGCTTCCACGTGCCCGTGCTCGTGGGGGGCCGGCTCTGGGTGCGGCCGCCGTGGGAGCAGGAGGCCGTGCGCCCCGGGGTGCACGAGATCGTGATCGACCCCGGTCAGGCGTTCGGCACCGGCACCCATCCCACCACGCGGATGTGCCTGGAGCTGATGCTGGAGCTCGAGCCGCGCGGCTCGTTCGCGGACCTTGGCTGCGGATCGGGCGTGCTGGCGATCGCGGCGGCGAAGCTGGGGTTCTCCCCTGTTGCCGCCTACGACTCGGACCGGGCGGCGGTGGCGGCGACCGTCGCCAACGCGCGTGACAACGGCGTCGTGCTCGACGCCGTGGAGCGCTTCGACCTGCGCCGCGACGCTCCGCCGCCGGCCGATGTCTACGCCGCCAACCTCATGCGCCCGCTCCTCCTCGCGCTTACTGCGGCAATCAGGGAGAGGGAGCCGGTGGCGCTGGTCGTCTCGGGGCTCCTCGTCGGGGAGGCCGACGAGGTCGCCCGTGCCTTCGCGCCCCTCCGCGAGCGCCGCCGCCTGGTCGATCGCGGCTGGGCCGCCCTGCTTCTCGCGTGAGTGGAGCCTTTTCCGGTCTATGGTCGGAAAAGACTCCAGTGACTACTCCGGCACCTCCGTCGCCAGCGCGCCGATGACGGTCTGGAGCCAGGCGCGCTCGTCGGCGCTGACGCGGGACATGCGGCGGCGGGCCCAGACCGAGAGCTGGGTGCGGCCGCCGATCGCCAGGACCGGGCCGGCCAGGGCGTAGCGGCCGTCCTCGAGGACGAAGAGGCCGCCGGGGCGGTCGCGACGCACGCGGAGCTGGTCGATGATCGCGATTCCGCCGATCGCGGTCGGGTGGGCCGGGTCGCCGTCGACCTCCTTCCAGGGGCGGGCGGTCATGATCGGCTCGCGGCCCTCGGCGCGGCGCGGGGGGCGCGGGCGGGGGCCGATCGGGCCCTCGCGCCACAGGCGCATCAGGTGCGGCACCCGCGCGGCGG
>JALZEZ010000226.1 GCA_030861775.1 Actinomycetota bacterium | reverse complement strand
GCGCCGATGCGGCGAGGGGGGCCGCACCGGCGCGCAGCGCGCTCGCCAGCACGCCGGCCGCCCGTCGAAGCTCGGCCTCCGTATGCGAGGCCATGACGGCCAGCCGGAGGCGGGAGGTTCCGTCCGGCACGGTGGGGGGCCGGATCGCCTGCGCGAACACGCCGCGCTCGAGGGCGCGCTCGCAGGCGGCCATCGCCTCGACCGCGTCCCCCACGACGAGCGGCACGATCTGCGTCTCGGACTCCGTGGCGAGTCCCTGCTCGGCCAGCGCGTCGCGCAGCGTGGCCGCATTGCGCTCGAGCTTGCGCACCCGCTCCGGCTGCTCCACCAGCAGCTCGAGCGCCGCCATCGCGCCGGCCACCGCCGGCGGCGGCAGGGCGGTGGAGAAGATCAGCGTCCGGGCCCGGTTCACGAGGAACTCGGACATCTCCCGGTCGCAGCACACGTAGGCGCCGTACGAGCCGAGCGCCTTGCCGAGCGTCCCGACCAGCACGTCGACCTCGTCCTCGAGCCCCGCGTCCGCCACCGCGCCGCGCCCGCCGGGCCCGAGGCAGCCGGTGCCGTGGGCCTCGTCCACCATCACGCGCGCGTCGTAGCGCTCGGCCAGCTCGACGATCTCCGGCAGCGGCGCGATGTCGCCGTCCATCGAGAAGACGCTGTCGGTCACGATCAGCGCCCCGCGCCCGCCGGCCTCGGCCAGGCCCCACTCGAGGTGCTCGAGGTCGCAGTGGTCGTAGACGAAGGTGTCGGCGCGGGCGAGCCGGCAGCCGTCGACGATGCTCGCGTGGTTGAGCTCGTCGGAGAAGACCACGTCGCCCTCGCTCGCCAGCGCGGCGATCACGCCCGAGTTCGCGAGGTAGCCGGAGCCGAACAGCAGGGCCGTCTCGTAGCCCTTGAAGCGGGCGAGCTGCACCTCGAGCCGGCGGTGGCAGGTCATGTTCCCCGACACCAGCCGCGAGGCCCCGGCGCCCGCGCCCCAGCGCATGGCGGCGTCGGCCGCCGCCTCGCGCACGCGCGGGTGATCGGCCAGCCCGAGGTAGTTGTTCGAGCACAGCAGCAGCACGGGCTTCCCGTCGAGCAGCACGCGGGCGCCCTGCGGGCCCGACACCATGCGCAGCCGCCGGTGCAGGCCGCGCTCGCGAAGGTCGTCGAGCACGCCCGCGATGTCCATCAGGCGGCCTCGACCTCTGGGGGCGGGGCGGTGCCGGGCGCGGGGGAGGAGTCGCGCGCCGGCACCCGCACCACGCTGGGGAAGGCGTTTGGCGCCCCGTCGGGACGCGGGGGCACCGAAGTCTTCTTGCGGTGGCGGAGCTGGGTGGCCGGGTCCCACATCGGGGCCTCGTCCTGGCGGTCGATCAGCCGGTCGATCGGGGTCTCGGGGGAGTCGCCGTCGAGCCAGCCCGAGCGGTTGTCCGGCCGCGGGTTCGACCCGTTGTCGGGCTGCCGCGCGGTGTTCAGGCCGAGCTCCTCGAACATCGCCCGGTCGTCCTCGGGCTCCGAGCCGAGGGTGGTGAGGAAGTTGCCCATCATCACGCCGTTCAGGCCGGCCTTGACCGCCAGCGGCTCGAGCTCGCCCAGGTTCTCGACCCGCCCGCCGCAGAGGCGGAACAGCGCGTTCGGCAGGATCAGCCGGAAGATCGCGATCCACTTGACTGCCTCCCACGGGTCCATGTGGTCGCGATCGCCGAACTTCGTGCCCGGGCGCGGGTTGAGCAGGTTGATCGGCACGCTGGTGGGGTCGACCTTCGCGAGCTGGAAGGCCATCTCCACGCGCTGCGCGCGCGACTCGCCGAGGTTGAGGATCCCGCCCACGCAGGTCTCGAGCCCGGCCTCGGCCACCGCGTCGATCGTGCGCAGCCGGCCCTCGTAGCGGACCGTCGTGGAGACCTCCGGGTAGTAGCTCTCGGCCGTCTCCACGTTGTGGTGGACGCGCTGGATCCCCACCTCCTTGAGCGCCCGCGCGCGGTCGCCCGAGATGTGCCCGATCGAGACGCAGCGCTTGAGGTTCGTGTGCTCGGCCACCAACTTGGCGCCTTCGAGCACGTTCTGGAAGTCCTTCTTCGAGAGACCCTGCCCCTGGGTGACCATGCAGAAGCGATGCGCCCCCGCGGCCTCGGCCGCGCGCGCGTGCTCGAGGATCTGGTCCGGCGACATCATCGCGTGCATGGGCGTGTCCGCCTCCGCGTAGCGCGACTGGGCGCAGAAGCCGCAGTCCTCCGCGCAGCCGCCCGACTTGGCGTTCACCAGCGAGCACATGTCGGTCGAGTCACCGAAGCGCTCCATGCGGGCCCGGAACGCGCGCTCCACCAGCGCCTCGATCTCGGCGTGGTCCTCGATCTCGCCGAGGGCGAGCGCCTCGTCGTAGCTGATCAGCGGCGGCAAGGTGGGGCGCACGGTAAGGAGCGGCCCGGACGGCAGAGGGGCTCAAAGAAACGAGGCGCGTTGACGAAGACAGGGGGGTTGACGTGGGCCCAGCCCCGATTAGGCTGGACAGCGGACTCGTACGAAGGGAGCGCGCGGCGACTAAATGGTCCGCGCCGTAGGCATTCGCATGGGCGCGTACCGCCGATCGCTGTGCGCGTGGTTGATCCCAGCCGCGCTGCTCTCGCTCGTCCTGGCCGCCCCGGCGGCGGCGCAGGTCACCGAGCCAACCTTCACGGGGACCGACCCGGCCTCCCCGGCGAACGAGAACGACCCGCTCGTCCAGGGCATCGCCGACGGGGGCACGACGGTCTTCCTCTACGACGACGCGGCCTGCACCGACCCCGCGCTGGCCTCGGGCTCCGCGGAGGACTTCGGGGCCGCCGGCATCCCGGTCTCGGTCGGCGACGACACCACGACCACGTTCTGGGCGAAGGCCGACGACGGCGTCGACGAGTCCTCGTGCTCGACCGACTCGATCGCCTACGTCGAGGACTCGACCCCGCCGGACGCGCCCACCATCACCGCGACCGACCCGGCCTCCCCCGCCGACGACGCCACCCCGCTCGTGCAGGGCTCGACCGGCGGCGGCTCGCCGACCGCGGTCAGGGTCTACGAGACCGCCGACTGCACCGGCGGCTTCACCACCGGCACCGTGGCCGCCTTCACCGGCGCGGGCATCGAGGTCACCGTGGCCGAGGACGCGACCACGCCGCTCAGCGCGACCACGGTCGACGCCGTCGGCAACGAGTCCGCCTGCTCGAACACGATCGCCTACGTCGAGGACTCGACCGCCCCCGCCGCGCCGTCGGTGACCGACACCGACCCCAACTCGCCGGCCAACGACAACGCTCCCGAGATCAAGGGCGCGGCCGAGACCGGGTCCACGGTGACCCTCTACGCGAGCTCGAACTGCACCGGCGGCTTCGTCGCGAGCGGCATGGCCGCCGACTTCGCCACTCCGGGCTTCACCGTCGCGGTCGGCAACGACTCCACAACGACCTTCAGCGCCACCTCCACCGACGCCGCGGGCAACGTCTCGGACTGCTCGACGACGACGATCACCTACGTCGAGGACTCGACCGCGCCCGCCGCGCCCACGGGCCTCGCCTCGGAGCCCGACTCGCCCTCGAACGACGAAACCCCGGCGATCACCGGCACGGCCGAGGCCGGGTCGACGGTGACGCTGTTCGGGACCGACGACTGCACGGGCACCCCGCTCGGCTCGGGCAGCGCCGCCGACTTCGCCTCGCCCGGCATCACCGTCACGGTCCCCGAGGACGCGACCACCCCGATCACCGCCAAGGCGACCGACGCCGCCGGCAACCCTTCCCCCTGCTCCGCCCCGCTCAACTACACCGAGGACTCGACCGCGCCGGCCCTGCCGACGCTCGACGACACCGATCCGGACTCGCCGGCGAACGACAACAACCCCGAGATCAAGGGCACCGCCGAGGCGGGCTCGACGGTCGCGCTCTACACGACCTCGGACTGCTCGGGCGGCTCCGCCGGCACCACGACCGCGGAGGGCTTCGCGGACCCGGGTGAGACGGTCACGGTCGCCGACGACTCGTCCACCACCTTCTGGGCGAAGGCGACCGACAGCGCGGGGAACGCGTCCGCCTGCTCGACCGACTCGATCACCTACGTCGAGGACTCGACCGCCCCCGACGCCCCGGCGATCACCGACACCGACCCCGACTCGCCGGCCAACGACGACACCCCGCTCGTGAAGGGGACCACCGGCGCCGGCTCGCCGACCGCGGTCCGCGTCTACGAGAGCGCCGACTGCACCGGCGGCTTCACCGCGGGCACCGTCGCCGCCTTCACCGGCTCCGGGATCGAGGTGACCGTGGCCGAGGACGCGAGCACGCCACTCAGCGCCCGGACCGTCGACGCCGCCGGCAACGAGTCCACCTGCTCGAACTCGATCACCTACGTCGAGGACTCGACCGCCCCCGACGCCCCGGCGATCACCGACACCGACCCCGACTCGCCGGCCAACGACGACACGCCGCTCGTCAAGGGCACCACCGGCGCCGGCTCGCCGACCGCCGTGCGCGTCTACGAGAGCGCCGACTGCACCGGCGGCTTCACCGCGGGCACCGTGGCCGCCTTCACCGGCTCCGGCATCGAGGTGACCGTGACCGAGGACGCGAGCACGCCGCTCAGCGCCCGCACGGTCGACGCGGCCGGCAACGAGTCCACCTGCTCGAACTCGATCACCTACGTCGAGGAGTCCACCCCGCCGGCCGCCCCGAGCATCACCGACAGCGACCCGGACAGCCCGGCGAACGAGAACAACCCGGAGATCAAGGGCACCGCCGCGGCCGGCTCGACGGTGAACCTCTACACGACCTCGGACTGCACGGGCACGCCGGTGGCGACCGGCAGCGCCGCCCAGTTCGCCACCCCGGGGCTGACGGTGAACGTGGCGGACGACTCCACCACCACGCTGCGGGCCACGGCGAGCAACGCCGCCGGCCCCTCGGCCTGCTCCGCCCCGTTCGACTACGTCGAGGACTCGACCCCGCCGGCCGCGCCCGCGGTCACCGGCACGACCCCGACCTCGCCGGCGAACAACAACAGCCCCAAGGTCAAGGGCACCGTCGGCTCCGGGAGCCCCACCACGGTGAGGGTCTACAAGAGCACCGACTGCTCGGGCCCGGTCGCCGGGACCGGCACCGTGGCCGAGTTCACCGGCACCGGGATCACGATCTCGGTGGCCGACGACACGACCAACCAGCTCTCGGCGAGGACAGTCGACGCGGCCGGCAACGAGTCGGCCTGCTCGCAGCCGCCGGAGCCGCCCGCCACGCCGGTCGTCTACGTCGAGGACTCGACCGCGCCGCCGTCGCCGACGATGACCGAGACGTCTCCGCCGTCGCCCGCGAACGACAACTCGCCTGAGATCAAGGGAACCGCCGATCCCGACGCGTTCACGATCCGGATCTACGCGAACAGCAACTGCACCGGCACCCCGACCACGATCGGGCTCAGGACGCAGTTCGTGGCGCCCGGCCCCGGCATCACCGTCAGCGTCGCGGACGACACCGTGACGACCTTTAGCGCCAAGGCGCGCGACCGGGCCAACAACGAGTCCCCCTGCTCGCCGACCACGATCACCTACACCGAGCAGTCGACCGGCGGGGTGGCCTCGCCGACGTTCAGCGACACCGACCCGGACTCGCCGGCGAACGACAACGCGCCGGAGATCAAGGGCACGGCGCCCGCCGGCTCGGCCGTGATCCTCTACACGACCCCGGACTGCACCGGCTCGCCGGCGGCCACCGGCAGCGCCGCCGAGTTCGCCGACCCCGGCATCACCGTCGCGGTGCCGAACGACTCGTCGACCACCTTCTACGCCACGGCCACCGACGCCTCGAGCACCGTCTCGCCGTGCTCGAACGGCCCCAACGGCTCGATCACCTACGTCGAGGACTCGACCGCCCCCGCGCTGCCGACGCTCGACGACACCGATCCCGACTCGCCGGCGAACGACAACAACCCCGAGGTGAAGGGCACGGCCGAGAGCGGCTCGACGGTCAACCTCTACACGAC
>JALZEZ010000511.1 GCA_030861775.1 Actinomycetota bacterium | reverse complement strand
CCCGGCGCCCGCCCGCGCCGCGCGTACGCTCCGGGCCGTGTCCGCGCTCGAGCCGCCGCTGCTGGCCGCCGCCGAGGGGTTCTCGGCGGGGGACCCGTACGCGCTCGGCGTGCTCTTCGCCGGCATCGCGCTGTTCGTGGCCGTGTCGGCGCTCTCGCACCAGCAGGACTGGGCGTTCACCGCCGCCATCGTCTACCTGCTGCTCGGCGCGATGATGTCGCTCGGCTTCTCGCTGTTGGGCGTCGACCTGCTCGACCCGTTCTCCGACGCGATCGTGATCGAGCGCGTCACCGAGGTGGCGGTGATCATCGCGCTCTTCTCCGCCGGCCTGAAGATCGACCGCAAGCTCAGGTGGCGCGATTGGCGCTCCGCCATGCTCCTGCTCGTATTCGTGATGCCGGTGACGATCGCGGCCGTGGCGGCGCTCGGCGTGGTCCTCATGGGCCTGTCGCTGGGCGCGGCGATCGTCCTGGGCGCGGCCCTCGCGCCCACCGACCCGGTCCTGGCGAGCGACGTCCAGGTCGGGCCGCCGGGCGACGCCGACGAACCGGAGCCGCGCTTCGCGCTCACCGCGGAGGCGGGCTTCAACGACGGGCTGGCGTTCCCGTTCGTGCTGCTGGGGGTCTTCGTGGCCGGGCGGGGCGGCACGGGCTGGATCCCGGAATGGGTGCTGGCCGACGTCGTGTACGCGCTCGCGGTGGGGGTGGTCATCGGCGTGCTGGCCGGTCGCGCGATCGCGGGGCTCGTCTCCCGCCTTCACGCGCGCGAGTGGCTTTCGCCGGCGCTCGACGGCTGGCTCGCGATCGCCACCGTTCTGCTGGTGTACGGCGCGACGGAGGCGGTCGGCGCGTACGGCTTCCTGGCGGCGTTCGCGGGCGGGCTGGCCTTCCGGCGCTTCGAGGACCGCCACGAGTTCCATCGCCGGGTCCACGACGGGGCCACGACCGTCGAGCAGTTCGCCGAGCTCGCGGTCCTCCTCCTGCTCGGCAGCACCATCACGCTCGCCGGGCTGGGGACGATCGGCGTGGGGGGCTGGCTGCTCGCGGTGCTGCTCCTCCTAGCGGTGCGCCCGCTGGTCACGCTGGCGGCTTTCGCCGGGAGCCGCCTGTCGCTCGGCGAGCGCGGGTTCGTGGCCTGGTTCGGGATCCGCGGGATCGGCTCGTTCTACTACGTCGCGGTGGCGCTCGGCACGGGCGTCCTGGTGGGCGACGAGGCCGAGCTGGTCTACTGGACAGTGATCGCGTGCGTCGGGCTGTCGATCGTCCTGCACGGCATCAGCTCCACGCCCGCGGCGCGGAGGATCGGCCTTTAGTGAGGTGCGGATCAGTCTCCGGGGATGGCCGCGAGCACGCGGTCGAGCAGCGGGCCGACGCCGGCCCAGTCCTCCTCCTCGACCTCGAACATGCAGCCGCCCGAGCCGCGCGAGGCCGGCTTGATGCGCACGCTCCGGCGGCGCTTGCGGTCCGGGTCGCCGACCTCCAGCTCCATGTTGCGCACGTGGAAGCGCATGCTGTTCTCGCCGGGGAAGCCGAAGACCTCGAGCACGCGGCCGTCGAAGGCCAGGAGCGAGTCGCCGGCCCACGCCTCGTCGGGGCTCACGCGGCGCGCTCGAGGCGGGTCGAGACGGGCGTGCCGCCGGTGATCGTCTGGAGCACGACGCAGTAGCGCTCGGTCAGCTTGAGCAGGGTGGCGAGCTGCTCGTCGTCGGCGGGGGTGTCGAGCTCGAAGGTGAGGCGGATGTCGCGGAACCCGACCGGCGCCTCGCGGTCGACCGCCAGCGTGCCGCGGAAGTCGAGGTCGCCCTCGGCCCTGACCGCCCCGCCCACCTGGACGCCGATCGACGTGGCCACCGCACGCATGGTCACGCCCGCGCACGCCGCCAGCGCCTCGAGCAGCATGTCGCCGGAGCAGAGCTGCGACCCGTCGCCGCCGGTGGCCGGGTGCAGGCCGGCCTCGGCGATGGCCCGCCCGGTGTCCACCGAGCACGATACACCCTCGCCGAGCGTCCCCCGTGCGGACAGCGTGACCACCGCTGCGCCGGGCTCCTCCTGGTACCGCTCCTTGAGCGGCTGCTGAACGGCCTGAAGCTCGGCCCGGTCCACGGCGTGAGCCTAGTTGTCACACACGCGACACGCGGTCGTCACGTCCGGGTCTTGATCGGTAACGCGCGCCGGCCGAGGCTCGCTGCCCGTGCCGAAGAAGTTCAGAGAGGTGCGGAAGGCGCTGCGTCAGGCCGGCTGGCGGCCGGTCCGGCAGCGGGGGTCGCACGAGGTTTGGAAGCATCCGCGACGCCCCGGGCAGGTCATCGTTGCGGGGAAGGACAACGAGACCGTTCCCGTTGGAACCCTCTCTAACATGCGGAGGACGAGCGGTTTGGAGGAGTTGCGGTGAAGGAGTACCTCGTCATCTACGAGCAGGCGGAGGACGGAGGCTGGGGCGCGCACACTCCCGACATCGAAGGTGTCTTCGCGCTCGGCCGTACCCGCGAGCAGGTCGAGGAGCGAATGGCGGAGGCGCTGAACGCCTACGTCGAGCTGATGCAGGAGGAGGGCCGCCCGATTCCCGAGCCGCGCACCGAGGCCGGTCGCGTCGCCGCCGGCGTACCTACGCAGGCGAGCTAGCCCGGCACGCGGCCGCGCACCGCCCAGGCCCGGGCGGTCAGCTCGAAGGGGCCGTCGGGGCGGCCCAGGCGGGCGTGCAG
>JALZEZ010000510.1 GCA_030861775.1 Actinomycetota bacterium | reverse complement strand
CGTGGCCTCGTCCAGCGCCTCCCGCACCGAGCGCGTCTCGATCCCGGTGAGCACCGCCCGCGGGTGCAGCTCGCAGGCCGCGGCCGCGATCAGCACGTTGTCGGTCTCGGACAGGTCGCGGCCGCCGTTGAACGCCTGGCGCATGGCCGCGAGCGAGAAGGCGACCGCCCGCCCTGAGCGCTTGGCGAACGTCGCGGCGAGCATCGCCGTCCGCGAGTCGAACGGGAACGGGTCCGGCCAGCGGAGCTCCGGCAACCCGGCCCGGGCGGCGGCCGCCTCCACCTCGGCCCGCTCGGCGGCCGCATCCACTCCGTCCCCCTCTGCCGTCACGGCGAGCCCGTGGACCGGCACCCACTCGGGCACCTCGCCCAGCAGCTCGTTCACCCGCTCGCCGGCGATCCAGCACCAGGGCGAGCCGACGTCGTAGTAGAAGAGCGCGCGCTCGGCCAGGACGGTCAGCCGTGGATCAGCCAGCCGTCCGCGGCGCGGGCGGCCTCCATCACGGCCTCGGGGAAGGCCGGGTGCGGGTGGATCGTGCGGGCCACCTCGCTGTAGCCGCCCTCGAGGTCGCGCGCCACGACCAGCTCGGAGATCAGGTCCGCCGCCTTAGCGCACACGATGTGGCCGCCGAGCAGCTCGCCGTACTCCTTGTCGCCGACGATCTTGATCATGCCGGTGCGGTCGCCGTAGACCGTCGGGGCGCCGACGGCGCTGATCGGCACCTTGCCCACCACCACGTCGCGGCCCTCGTCGCGGGCCTCCTTCTCGGTCAGGCCGAAGCTCGCCACCTGCGGATGGCAGAAGGTGGCGGCGGGCACGAAGCGGTAGTCGATCGGGTGGGTCTCCTGGCCGGCCGCGTCCTCGGCGGCGATCACGCCCTCGTCCGAGGCCTTGTGGGCGAGCGCCGGCCCGCGCACCATGTCGCCGATCGCGTAGACGCCGTCGACGGATGTCCGGAGGCGGTCGTCCACCTGGACCAGGCCGCGGTCGTCGGTCTTCACCTTCGCGTCGCTCAGCCCCAGGTCCTCGACGTCCGGCCCGCGCCCGGCCGCGATGCACAGGTACTCGAAGGAGTGCTCCTCGCCGCCCCAGCTCAGCCGCACCTCGTCGTCGCCGGCCTCGGCGTTCTCGATGTTGACGCCGGTCACGACCTCCACGTTCTGCTTCTTCAGCTCGCGCGCGACCGCCTTCGAGATCTCCTCGTCCTCGAGCGGGAGGATCTGGTCGAGCGCCTCGAGCAGCACGACCTCCGCCCCCAGCCGCCCGAACGCCGAGGCCACCTCGGTGCCCGACGCGCCCGCGCCGATCACGGCCAGCCGCCCCGGCATGTGGTCGATCGCCCACATCGTCTCGGTGCCGAGCACCCGCCCGCCGAACTTCAGCCCGAGCAGCGGCTTGGGCACCGAGCCGGTTGCGAGGATCACCTTGCCGGCCTCGATCTCGTCGCCGTCCTTGGCCGCGCCGATCCGCACGTTCGCGTCCTCGGTGAGCGCGCCGAAGCCATCGATCACGTCGATCTTGTTCTTCTTGAAGAGCCCCGCCACGCCGCCGGTGAGCGTCTTGATCACCTTGTCGCGGTGCTTGACGACGCCCCCGAAGTCCACCGACACGCCCTCGGCGACGATCCCCATCGAGCTGCCCTGCTCGACCTCGGTCTTCACGTCGGCCGCGCGCAGCACGGCCTTCGCCGGGATGCACGCGTAGTTCAGGCAGCGCCCCCCGACGCGGTCCTTCTCGACGACGGCGGTCTTCATCCCGAGCTGGGCCGCCCGGATCGCGGCGACGTACCCGCCGGGTCCGGAGCCGATGACGATGCAGTCGTAGCTCGAGTCGGGCATCCGGCCCGGCAGGCTATCGAGCGAGCAGCGGCTCCAGCCGGGCGCGCAGCTTGTGCGGCACGCGGATCGTGCGACCGGCCTCGAGGTCGTAGGTCACCATCACGCCAAAGCCCTCGGCCACGAGCCTGTCGTCGCGTTCGGCGCGCATCTCGAAGGTGAGCTTGAACGAAGCACGCTTCAGCTCGGCCGGCCGGATCCAGGTGCGGATCTCCTCGTCCCAGTGGGCCTGCGAGCGGTAGTGGATGTGGCACTCGGCGAGGATGAACGTGAACTCGCTCACCTTGCCGGGCTGGTCGGCGGGGGCGACGTGGGCCACGAAGTCGACGCGCGCGGTCTCGAATAAGCGCAGGAACTCGACGTTGTTCAGGTGACCCAGCGCGTCGAGGTCGCCGAAGCGGACGCGCTGGACCGTCGAGAATCCGTCGCGGTCGCTCACGAGGGCCTCCGCTCGGGCATCTGGATCCGCGCCATCGCCTTGACCATGAACCAGAACAGTGTGCCCGCGGCCACGACGATCGCGAGTGCGATCAGCGCGGATTGCACGTTCTCGGCGCGGGTGAGGAAGAGCGAGAAGCCAAGGATCACGATCGCCAGCAGGGCCTGCATCCCGAGCACGGCCCAGTACTTCGCCCGCCACATCCCCCACGCGGCGACCAGCATCAGGGCCGAGAAGGCGAGCACGCCGGGCCGCGGCTCCTCGCCGCGGATCTCGACTCCCAGGAAGAACAGCACCGCGTTCGACAGCCCGGACAGGGCGGCGACGACCGCCGCGACCGTGACCGCCCGCGGGCGCTCGCCCTCGGCCAGCGGCTCGAGCGCCTCGCGCGCCGCGGCGTCCCTCGCCTCCGAGCGCGAGGGCTTGCGC
>JALZEZ010000225.1 GCA_030861775.1 Actinomycetota bacterium | reverse complement strand
ACCTTCGGCCAGCCCGGCGGCGCCCAGCCGCTGGCGGCGCCGATCGGCCCGCCCGGCGGCGCGCCGAGCGCCGAGGCGCAGCCCGGCTCATTCCCACCCGATTGGTATCCGGACCCATGGCTGAACGCCCGACTGCGGTACTGGGACGGGAACGCCTGGACGGGCCACACGGCGGCGTAGCCGCCGCCGGGGCCCGCCCCCTGACCGAGCGCTCCGCGCTCGAGCTGGCGGCCGCGATCCGCGCCGGCGAGGTCAGCTCCCGCGCGGTCGTCGACGCGCACGTCGAACGGCTCGAGCGGGTCAACCCGCGCATCAACGCGGTCGTGACCGAGCGCTACGAGGAGGCCCGCGCGGAGGCGGACGCCGCCGACGCCCGCATCGCCGCCGCCGGGGCGGACGAGGACCTGCCGCCGCTGCTCGGGGTGCCGTGCACGATCAAGGAGTCGCTGGGGCTCGCCGGCTACCCGCAGTGCGCGGGCGTGGTCGCCCGGCGGGAGCGGCCGTGCGAGCGCAGCTCCACGATCGTCGAGCGCATCGTCGAGGCGGGCGCGATCCCGCTGGGCCTCACCAACGTCTCCGAGCTGACACTGTGGGTGGAGACCGAGAATCGCGTCTACGGCCGCACGCGCAACCCGTACGACCCGTCGCGCACCGCCGGGGGGTCGTCCGGGGGCGAGGGAGCGGCCATCGGCGCCGGCGGCTCGCCGTTCGGCCTGGGCACGGACTTCGGCGGCTCGATCCGGCTGCCCGCGTTCTTCAACGGCGTGTTCGGCCACAAGCCGTCGGTGGGCGTCGTCCCGATGACCGGCCACTACCCCGCGGCCGCCGGCCTGAGCGTGGCGCCGTTCTCGTTCTGCGGCCCGCTGGCGCGCCGGGCGGAGGACCTGATCGTGGTGCTGCGCGCGATCGCCGGGCCGGACGGCGAGGACGAGCTGATCGAGGACGTGGACCTGGGCGACCCCGGCGCGGTGGACCTCGACGGCCTGCGAGTGGTGGTGAGCGAGTCCGGCACGCTGGGCCCGACCGGTCCTGAGCTGGCCCAGGCGCGCGAGCGCGCGGCGGGCGCCCTGGCAGCGGCCGGGGCGCGGCTCGAGCGCGTGGACACCAAGAGCATGAAGCGCGCGCTGGAGATGTACCTGGCCACCGCGGCCACCACCGAGACCACCCTCGCGGAGCTGCTCGCGGACGCCGGGGCCGACCCGATCCGCTGGCGCGACGTGTTCCGCCGCGGTGGCCCGCACACGGTGGCCACGCGGATCGCCCACGTCGCCGAGCGGATCGCCGAGCGCGTGCCCGAGGGCCGTACGAGGAAGGTCCTCGCGGCGCGCGAGTCCTTCGCCCGCGAGCTGAGCGACACGATCGGGGACGGCGTGCTGCTGCACCCGCCGGCGCCGAAGGTCGCGCCGAAGCACGGCGGCACCGTCGGGCGCCTGTGGTGGATCCACCCGATGCTGGTCTTCAACCTCACCGGGCTCCCGGTCACGCAGGTGCCGCTGGGACTGAACGACGAGGGGCTCCCGCTGGGCGTGCAGGTGGTGGCCGGCCACGGCCGCGATCACATGTCGATCGCGGTCGCGCAGGAGCTCGAGCGCGTGTTCGGCGGCTGGGTGCCGCCGCCTACGAGTCCAGCACGCGCTTGATCCCGTCGAGCGAGCGGTGCGCGATGCGCCGGTACCAGCGCTTGCCGGTCATCGCGTCCAGGGCCCGGTAGCCCGCCGCCGTAGGCTCCATGCCGATCTCGAGGTCGGCGAACGTCCCGCCCCCGGCCTCGGTGAGCCTCCAGCTCGAGTACCAGCCCGAGCGGGTGCAGCGCATCCGTATGTGGTGGAGGTCCTCGAGCTCCGCGATCTCGAACGTGGAACTCTGCTTCTCGCCGAGCGGGCCGCGCCCCACGTGCGTGAAGGTGGCGCCCTTCTCCACGGTGGGCAGCCCCGTCACCTCCACGACCTCCTCGCCCACCCACTCGGGATAGCGTCGCGGGTCGCCGACCAGCTCCCAGACGTCGGGGAGCGGCGCGTCGATCAGGGTCTGCTCGTGCCACGCGCCCACGACTTGATGATCCCAGGCCGCCGGTATCTTCGCCAGCGCCGTGGATCCCGTCGGACTATTCGCTCTCGGCGCCGCCGTGCTGATGATCTCCGCCCTGCTGGCCGGGGTGATCGACCGGGCGCCGGTCTCGTTCCCGATGATCTTCCTCACGCTCGGGCTGGTGCTCGGCGGGGGCACGACCGGCGTGGCCGAGGTCAGCCTGGACGACGACGCCCTGCGCACGGTGGCGTTCGCCACGCTCGCGCTGGTGCTGTTCCTCGAGGCCATGTCGCTCGACCTGCGGCACCTGCGCCGCTACTGGGTGGTGCCCGCGCTCACGCTCGGTCCCGGCACGCTGCTGGTGATCGCGCTGACGGCGCTGGCGGCGGTCGTGATCGTGGACCTGGACCCGGTGATCGCCTTCCTGCTCGCCGCGATCCTGGCCTCCACCGACCCGGTCGTGCTGCGCGACGTGGTCCACGACGAGCGCATCCCGGCCTCGGTGCGGAGGGCGCTGAGCCTCGAGGCCGGCATGAACGACGTGATCGTGCTGCCCACCGTGCTCGTCCTGGCCGCCGTCGCCGCGGGCGAGGTGGGCGGGGCGGGGGAGTGGGCCCGCTTCCTGTTCGAGCTGCTGCTGCTCGGCCCGGCGCTGGGCGCGGTGGTGGGCGTGGTCGGCGCCGGGCTGATGGCCGAGGTGGACGCGCGGCGCTCGGTGCGCAGCGAGTGGCAGGCGCTCTACGGGGTCGGGCTGGTCCTGTGCGCCTTCGCCGTCGGGGAGACCGCGGGCGAGGACGGCTTCCTGGCCGCGTTCGCCGCGGGCGCGGCGGTCTCGCTCTCGAACCGCCGCATGTGCGACTGCTTCCTCGACTTCGGCGAGGTCATCGCCGAGCTGCTGATGCTGATCTCGTTCGTGCTGTTCGGGGCCGCCCTCTCGACCGAGCTCGACCTGGTCTCGTTCGGCGAGGCCGCGCTGCTGGCGCTGATCGCGCTGCTCCTCATCCGCCCGCTGTCGCTGGGCGCGCTGCTGACCCTGCGCACCGCCACGCTCAGCAACCACGGCCGCGCGTTCATCGCCTGGTTCGGGCCGCGCGGGCTGAACTCGCTGCTCCTGGCGCTGCTGGTGGTGGACGCCGGCGTGCCCGAGGGCGGGCAGGTGTTCGCGCTCGCCGGGATCGTCGTGATCGCGTCGACGTTCCTGCACGGCGCCTCGGCCACGCCGCTGTCGGCCTGGTACGGCGCCCAGGTGGACGCCGAGACCCACCCCGAGGAGCGCGAGCTGGACGGCCTGCTCGGGCCGCTGTCAGCGGACGACGTCCCGCGCATCGACGCGGAGGACCTGGCCCGCCGGCTCGACTCGGACGACCCGCCGGTGGTGCTCGACGTGCGCTCGCGCTCCGGCTACGCCAGCGACCCGTACCGGATCCCGGGCGCGCAGCGGGTGAAGCCCGAGGAGGTCCAGGACTGGGCCGAGGCGAACGAGCGCGACAAGCTCGTCGTCCTCTACTGCACGTGACTGAACGAGGGGACCAGCGCCCGGGCGGCGCGGCAGCTCATCGACGAGGGGTTCGACGCGGCGGCGCTGCGCGGCGGGCTGGACGCCTGGCGCGAGGTCGGCGAGGTGGAGGAGGCTACGCCGGCGGCAGCCGGCGCCTGAGCAGCGACGGCGCGTCGGCCGCGCTCGGCGCGTACGCGTCGGCGCCCACCCGGCGCGCGTCGTCCTCGCCGGAGTAGGCCTGGCCGCCCACGATCACCAGCGGCGGCTCCTCCAGCTCCTGGACCGCGCGGATCGTCTCCGCCACCCCCGGCAGGTTGCCGGGCATCGTGGTGGAGAGGGCGATCACGTCGGCGGCCTCGTCCTCGGCCATGGCCACCAGGTCGCGCACCGGCAGCGTGGCGCCGAGGTAGAGCACCTCCCAGCCGGAGGCCTCCAGGAGACCGCTGAGCATCTGCCCCCCGATGCAGTGGCGCTCCTCGGGCGAGCAGCTCACCAGCGCCATGCGCCCGCTGCCGGGCTCGCTGCGCACGCGGTCGGCCAGCTCCGAGACGAGCGAGCCGGTCACCTCGGCGGCGAGGTGCTCGTGCGCCACGCCGATCTCGTTCGCCTCCCAGCGGCGGCCGACCTCGACCATCGCCGGGCCGAGGATCTCGGAGTACACGACCTCGATCGGGAGGCCCGCCCGGACCACGCCGCGCACCACCTCCCGGGCCCTCGCCGGGTCGGGTTCGAGGATGGCCTCGAGGTACTCCTCGACGGCGTGCTGACTGCGCTCCTGCACCGGCCTGATGCGCGCACGCTAGCGAGCCGGAAGAATGCGCGGCCCCCGGGGGACCCATGGAAGTCCTGCTCCACTTCATTACGATCCCGATCTTCTCGGGCGTGATCGGCTACGTCACCAACTGGACCGGCGTGATCATGCTCTTCTACCCGATCCACTTTCGCGGGATCCGGCTGCCCGGCCTGGCCCCCCTGGTCCACCTGATGCCGCGCAAGATCCAGCAGATCCCGGGCTTCATGGTCGGCGGGCTCGGGTGGCAGGGGATCATCCCCTCGCGCGCGGCGAAGATGGGCAGCATCGCGGTCGACAAGGGGATCGCGAAGCTCGGCGGCGCCGGGGAGTTCTACGCGGAGCTCGACCCGGACCTGATGGCCGAGCACGTGCTGGCCAGCGCGCGGCGCGACCTGCGCGACGTGGTCGACCGGATCGTCGAGCGCGAGAACCCCGAGCTCTGGCGCGACCTCCCGCCCGGCTTCCGCGAGCGCGTGCACGAGCGGGTCCAGGAGCAGCTCCCCGACATCGTGCACGACATCGTCACCAAGGAGATCGCGCAGAACATCGACCAGCTCCTCGACGTGAAGCTGATGGTCATCCGCCGGATGGAGGCGAACCCGGAGCTGGCCAACAAGGTCTACACCGAGGTCGGCGACCGCGAGCTGAAGCTGATGGTCAAGTTCGGCTTCCTGTTCGGGTTCATCCTCGGCTTCCCGGTCGCGGCGATCAGCGAGCTGCTGATCCACGGCTGGTGGGTGCTGCCGGTGCTCGGGATCTTCGTCGGCTGGATCACCAACCTGATCGCGATCTACATGATCTTCGAGCCGGTCGAGCCCAAGAGGATCCTCGGGCTGTTCACCTTCCACGGCCTGTTCCTGCGGCGCCAGAAGGAGGCCGGCGAGATCTACGCGCGGGTCATCGCCGACGAGGTCATCACGCTGAAGAACATGGGCGAGGAGCTGATGCACGGGCCGCGCGCGGACCGCACGCGGAAGATGATCGAGGACGCGCTGCGCCCGGCGGTGGACCGCGCGGTGGGGCGCGCGCGGCCGGCCGTGCGGGTGGCGATCGGCACGCGCGAGTACGACGCGATCCGCGACTCGGTGGCCGCCGAGGGGGCCGAGTACACGATGACCCCGCTGGTGGACGAGGAGTTCAACCGCGAGCAGAGCGAGAAGATCCACAAGATGTTCGCCGAGCGGATCGTGGATCTGCCCCCGGCGGACTTCTCTGAGATGCTTCGGAGCGCTATGAGAGAGGACGAGTGGCTGCTCTACCTGCACGGTGCCGTGCTCGGCTTCTTCGGCGGCGCGGCGCACCTGCTGGTGTTCGGGTGATCTCGTGAGCGAGGGCGATACGGAGTTCACGCGCTACCGCGAGCCGGAATCGGCGGGTGCGCCCGAGCCGGAGCCCGCCGAGGATCCCGGCGTGCTCGAGGTCCTGCCCGGCCTGGCCCGGATCGCGGCCGTGGCCTGGTGGCGGGGCACGCGCTGGAGCGTGGAGACGTCGGTCCGCGTGGGCAACCGGCTGGTCCGCTACGCGGCCTCGGGGCGGGCGCCGGGCGAGGTCTTCAGCGAGGGCGGGACCGACCTGCGGGTGTGGCTGCGGCGCTTCCTCGAGATGGTCGACGAGAGCGGCACCGCCGCCGCCAATCCCGGCGGCGAGCCGGGCGGCGGCTCGGCCCAGGCGAAGGC
>JALZEZ010000509.1 GCA_030861775.1 Actinomycetota bacterium | reverse complement strand
GGCCGGGAGCGTCGTGGGCAGCTTGTCGAGGCCGTGCACCCGGGCGACCTCCTCGATCAGGTCGGCCTCGCGCTGCACGTCGGAGTCGCGCCAGGGCGGGACGGTGACCGACACCCGGCCCCCGTCGAGGCGCGGCAGGAAGCCGAGCCGGCCGAGGATCGCCTCGACCTGGTCCTCGGGGATCCGCTCGCCCAGCAGCCGCTCGGCGCGGTCGACCCGCAGCTCGACCGTCCGCGGCTCGGCCGGGCGCGGGTACCTGTCGATCGTCCCCGGCGCCATCCGCGCGCCGCACAGGTCCACCATCAGCCGCGCCGCCAGCCGCTGCCCGGCCATGGCCAGCTCCGGGTGGAGCTGCTTCTCGAAGCGCGCCGACGCCTCGGTGCGCAGCGCCAGCTCCTTCGACGTGCGCAGGATGTTCGGGCCGACCCAGGTGGCGGCCTCCATCAGCACGCGGGTGGTCTTGTCGGACACCTCCGAGACCTGGCCGCCCATGATCCCCGCGATGCCGCTCGGCCCCTCGGCGTCGCACACCAGCGCGTGCTCGGGACCGAAGCGCCGCTCGACCCCGTCGAGGGTGGTCATCGTCTCGCCCTCGCGCGCACGCCGCACGACGATGCGCGAGCCGCGCACCTCGTCGAGGTCGAACGCGTGCATCGGCTGCCCGATGCAGAGCATCACGTAGTTCGTGATGTCGACGACGTTCGAGATCGGCCGCTGCCCCGCCGCCATCAGGCGCTGCTTGAGCCACAGCGGCGACGGCCCGATCGTCACGTCCTCGAACACCCGCGCGGTGAAGCGCAGGCAGATCTCGGGGTCCTCGATCTCGACCGCGGCCCGATCCCCGGCGGCGTCGTCGCCGGCGGACTCGGCATCGAGGTCGCTGGGATCGTCGGCCAGGGCCGCGCCGGTCACCGCGTGCACCTCGCGCGCCACCCCGTAGACGCCCATCGCGTCGGGCCGGTTTGGGGTGATCTCGATCTCGATCACCTCGTCGGCGATCGGCAGGTGGTCGGCCAGCGGGGCGCCGGGCGGCAGGTCGGTGTCGAGCACCATGATCCCCGCGTGGTCCTCGCCGATCCCGACCTCGTCCTCGGCCAGGATCATCCCGCTCGACCGCACGCCGCGCAGCTTCGCCTCGCCCAGCTTCGTCCCGTCGGGCATGATCGCCCCCGGCCGGGCCACCGCCACGGTTTGCCCGCCGGCCACGTTGGGGGCGCCGCAGACGATCGTACGCGGGTCGCCGGCGCCGTCGTCCACGACGCACACGGTGAGCCGGTCGGCGTCCGGGTGGCGCTCGGCCTCGAGCACCCGCCCGACCACGAACTCCGCGGGATCGCTCACGCCGGTGCGGTGCAGCCGCTCCAGCTTGATGCCGGCCATCGTCAGCGCGTCGGCGATCTCCGCGGCCCCCAGGCCGGGGTCGCAGTACGAGCGCAGCCAGGCGACGGGAACCCTCATCTGCCGAACTGCTCCAGCAGCCGCACGTCGTTCTCGTAGAGCATCCGCAGGTCCGGGACGCCGTGCTTGATCATCGCGATCCGCTCGATGCCCATCCCGAAGGCGAAGCCCTGCACGCGCTCGGGGTCGTAGCCGTTCTCGGCCACGTAGCCGAGCACGTTCGGGTCGACCATCCCCGCCCCGAGGATCTCGATCCAGCCCTCGCCCTTGCAGGTGTGACAGCGCTCGGCGCCCACGAAGCCGCTCCCGTCGCAGCCGAAGCACGACACGTCCACCTCCACGCTCGGCTCGGTGAACGGGAAGAAGCCCGGCCGCAGCCGCACCACCCGCTCCGGGCCGAACATCGCCCGGGCGAACTCGAGCAGCACGCCCTGGAGGTCGGCCAGCGTGATGTCCTCGTCGATTGCCAGCCCCTCGAGCTGGTGGAACATCGGCACGTGCGTGGCGTCCGGCGTGTCCGGCCGGTACACGCGCCCCGGCACGACGATGTAGACCGGCGGCTCCTGCGCCTCCATCGCCCGCACCTGCATCGGCGAGGTGTGCGTGCGCAGCAGGACCGAGGGGTCGAAGTAGAACGTGTCCTGCGGGAGCCGGGCCGGGTGCTCCTCCGGGTGGTTGAGCGCGGTGAAGTTGTAGTACTCGTACTCGATCTCCGGCCCCTCGGCGACGGCGAAGCCGAGCCCGACGAACACGTCCTCGAGCTCGCGGCGGATCTGCGAGACGAGGTGCAGCCGGCCCACCGGCAGCGGCGGATCGCCGGGCAGGGTCACGTCGATCCGGTCGCCGGCCAGGCGCTCGTCGAGCTCCTCCGCCTCGAGCCGCTCGGTCCGCTCGCCGAGCTGCCGCTCGAGCGCCTGCTTGACCGCGTTGGCCCCCTTGCCCACCGGCCCCCGCTCCTCCGGCGGCAGGTCGCCGATCGAGCGCAGCGCCTGGGTCAGCTCGGACTTGCGCCCCAGATAGCGCACCCGCAGCTCCTCCAGCTCGCCGGCGCTGCCGGCGGCGGCGATGGCGGCCTCGGCCTCCCGCCGCAGCTCGTCGAATCGGGCGGGGGCGTCAGGCATCGCGGGCCATCCTATTCCGCTCATACAGCGCCACCGTGGCCGCCATCGCGACGTTCAGCGAGTCCGGTCCGTCCTCGCGGAGCGGGAGGTGCGCGAGCGCGTCCGCCGCTCCGGCGATCGCCGCCGGGAGTCCCTCGCGCTCGGCGCCGAGGCAGAGGAGCTCCGGGGGGCGGAGCGGGACCTCGCCGAGG
>JALZEZ010000224.1 GCA_030861775.1 Actinomycetota bacterium | reverse complement strand
CTCGAGCGCCTTCCCCCGCCGGCGGCCGCCCACGCGGACGCGCTTGGGGCGGTGGCGCAGGCCGCGCACGATCATCATCGTGGCCAGGCCCGCGACGATCCCGCCGGTGGCGGCGGCGACCGGCGCCACGAGGACCGCGTCGGGGCGGGGCTCCAGCTCGCGCCGGCCGCTCGGGACCGGCAGCGGGCGGCCGTCCTCGTCGACGACCTCGGGGGGGCTGTAGGCGGCGTCGTCCACGGAGTCGGCGAGTGTACCCCCGCGGGCGGCGTCCTAGCTGAAGGCCCGCTCGTAGACCCGGTACTTCTTGACGATCCGGCCGTTCATCGCCTCCATCCCGCGGTTCATGGCGGTGTTGGTCTCGAGGATCCAGCCGGTCTCGCCGCCGCTCAGGTAGCGGTGCCGCTCGGCGGTCTCGAAGTGCTCCACGTAGAGCCCGGCGGCCACGCCGGTGTGCTGGAACTCGGGCCGGACGCCCAGGAAGCCGACCCGGACCCGGTCGATCCGCCGCACGCCCCACAGGAAGCGCAGCCAGCCGAGCGGCAGCAGGCGGCCGTTGAGCTTCTTGAAGACCTGGTTCACGTCGAGCGCGGTGAGGGCGAAGGCCACGATCTCCCCGGCCCGGTCCTCGGCCACCATCAGCCAGTCCTCGTGCAGCACCGGCCGCGACTCCTTCGCCGCGTGGACCATCTCCTCCACCCGCAGCGGCACGAAGCCCCAGTTGTCCTTCCAGGCCTCGTTGTAGACCTCGACGAAGCGGGCCATCTCGCGGTCGATCAGCTCCCGGACCGAGACGTGCCGGATCGTGATCCCGTGCTCGGGCTCGAGCTTCTCGGCCAGGTCGAACATGACCGGCAGCATCTTCTCCTTGTCCGTGACCTCGAGCGTCCACATGAAGAGGTCGATCGCCTTGCTCAGGCCGCCGGGGCCCTCCAGCAGCCGCTGGTAGTAGCGCGGGTGGTAGGGCTGCTTGACGTAGGGGTGCTGGTCGTGCCCCTCGATCAGGAGCCCCGCCTCGTCGTTCATCGAGAAGTCCATCGGGCCGATCATGCGGTCGCGGCCGCGGCCGCGGAGCCAGCTCTCGGCGGTGTCGAGCAGCGCGGTGGCGGCCTCGGGGTCGTCCTCGCACTCGAAGAAGCCGAACATGCCCCACTCGTTGCCGTGGTAGCTGTTGAAGTCGTGGTCCACCTGGGCGCTGATCCGGCCCACGGGGCGGCGGCCGCGCCAGGCGAGGAAGAGCTCTGCTTCAGCGTGCTGAAACCAAGGGTTCCTGCGCGGATTGAGGAAACGCTTGCGTTCGAAGATGAGTGGGGGGACCCAGAGCGGCTCGTTAGAGTAGATCCGCCACGGCAGGCGGATGAAGCGCATCAGGTCCGCGCGCGAGCGGACCGGGCGAACCTCGAGCGACACGCCGCCGCACCCTACCGACCGGATGACCGAGACCGTCATCGACCTCTTCGAGAAGGCCCGCACGCACGAGCGCGTGGAGGTGCTGCGCGCCGCCCGCGAGCACGACCTGATGCCGTACTTCCGGGTGCTGGACGGCGAGGCCGGGCCGGTGGTCGAGATGGACGGCGCCGAGCGGGTGATGCTCGGCTCGAACAACTACCTCGGGCTGACGCGCGACCCGCGCGTTAAGCAGGCCGCCCGCGACGCCCTCGACCGCTACGGCACCGCCCTGACGGGCTCCCGCTTCATGAACGGGACCGTCCCGCTCCACCTGGAGCTGGAGCGCGAGCTGGCCGAGTGGATGGGGGACGAGGACGCGCTGGTCTTCACCACCGGCTACCAGGCGAACGTGGGCGCCATCGCCACGCTGCTCTCCCCCACCGACACCGTGATCTGCGACTCCGGCGACCACGCCTCGATCATGGACGCGGTGGCGATGTCGCACGCGAAGGTGCGGCCGTTCCGCCACAACCGGCTCGACAAGCTGGAGTCGATGCTCGCGCGGGCGACCGGCGACGGCGGCGGGGTGCTGGTGGTCGTGGACGGCGTGTTCTCGATGGAGGGCGACGTCTGCGACGTGCCGCGCGTGGCCGAGCTGGCCCGGGCCCACGGTGCGCGGCTGATGGTGGACGAGGCGCACGGCGTGGGCGTGCTCGGCGAGCGCGGCTGCGGGGCCTGCGAGGCGCTGGGGGTCGAGGACGCGGTGGACCTGCGGATGGGCACGTTCTCGAAGTCGCTGGCGAGCTGCGGCGGCTTCATCTCCGGGCCCGCCGAGGTGATCGACTTCCTGCGCGTCCAGTCGCGGGCGTTCATGTTCACGGCGGCGGCGGTGCCCGCGGCGATCGGGGCGGCGCTGGGCGCGCTGCGCATCATCCGCTCCCCGGAGGGCGCCGAGCTGATGGCCCGCCTGCTCGAGAACGCGGCCTACCTGGAGCGCGGGCTGACCGAGCTCGGCTTCCAGGTCGTCGGCAGCGGGCACGAGTCGATCGCCACCCCGATCGTGCCGGTGCTGATCGGCGAGGACTGGGACGCCGCCGTGATGTGGAAGGCGCTCTTCGACGCCGGCGTGTACACGAACGTGGCGCTCTACCCGGCGGTGGAGCGCGGCGGGGCGCTGCTGCGCACGAGCGTGATGGCGACGCACGAGCGCGAGCACCTGGACCGGGCGCTCGCGGCGTTCGAGCGCTGCCGCCCGGCGGCGTAGCCACCGTCCGGGCGAACGTACCGTTACAGCCACGTAAAAAAGGGGTCAGACCCCTTTATTCCAGCGTGTGCACGTTGAAGAGGTTCGTCCCGCCCTCTTTCCCCATCGGGACCCCGGCGGTGATGCCGATGCGGTCGCCCGAGCCGGCCAGCCCGGAGTCGCGGGCGGCCTGCGCGCAGGTGTCCAGCAGGCCCATGGTGTCCTCGGGCTCCTCGTTGAGCATCCCCCACACGCCCCAGTAGAGGCAGCAACGGCGCACCACCTCCCGCCGGGGTGAGAGCGCCAGGGTCGGCACCTGGGGCCGGTGCGCCGACAGGAGCCGCGCGGTTCGGCCGCTGACGGTCGGGCACACCAGCGCCTTCAGGCCGAGCTGGTACACGGCCCCCACCGCGCCGAACACCACCGACGCGTCCACGTCGCCGCCGCGCAGCCCGCGCTCGGTCAGCATGCGCCAGTAGGGCAGCTCGCGCTCGGTGGTCTCGGCGATCGCGGCCATCATCCGCACCGCGCCGGCCGGGTCGCGCCCGATGGCGGTCTCCTGGGAGAGCATCACGGCGTCGGTGCCGTCGAAGATCGCGTTGGCCACGTCGGTGACCTCGGCCCGGGTGGGCCGCGTGGACTGGACCATCGACTCCAGCATCTGCGTGGCCGTGATCGTCGGCTTCGAGCGCTGCCCCGCCGCGTGCAGGAGCCGCTTCTGCACCAGCGGCACCTCCTCGATCGGCAGCTCGATGCCCAGGTCGCCGCGCGCGACCATCACGCCGTCGGCGGCCTCGACGATCTCCTCGATGTTCTCGGCCGCCTGCGGCTTCTCGACCTTCGCCAGGACCGGGATGTCGCTCTCGTGCGCGGCGAGGTGGTCGCGGACCGGCTCGAGGTCGGCCGCGGTCTTGATGAACGACAGGGCCATCAGGTCGACGCCCATCGCGACGCCGGCGTCCACCAGCTTCAGGTCGTCCTCGCTCACCGCCGGGAGCGACATCGTCACGTTCGGCAGGTTCATGCCCTGGCGCGTGCCGACCGTCCCCCCCACCTCCACCCGGACCTCGACGTCGTCCTGGCGCGACTCCTCCACCCGCAGGCGGATCGCGCCGTCGGCCAGATAGACCACGTCGCCCTTCCCGAGCAGCTCGGCGAACCCGGGCCAGGCCACCGGCAGCCGCTTGGAGTCGCCCTCGATCCGCTCGGCGGTCAGGACGACCCGGCTGCCGGTCTCGAGATGCGCCACGTCGCCGCCCACCGGCCCGAGCCGCAGCTTCGGCCCGGGCACGTCCTGGAGCACCGCCACCTCGCGCCCGGCGCGGTCCGCGGCCTCCCGGACCATGGAGAGGGTCTCGGCGTGGTGCTCGGGGTCGCCGTGGGCGAAGTTCAGGCGCGCCACGTCCAGCCCCGCCTCGATCATCCGCGCGAGGACCTCGGGTTCGCGGGACGCAGGACCGATCGTCCCGACGATCTTCGTTGACCGCATCGGGGGGAGGTATACACCCCGTCGGGGACCTCAACGGTGGCGCTGAAAAAACATTCGGTACCCCGTGACACGAAAAGCCCGCTCTTAGCGAGGGAGCTTGGTTTTTGGTGTTGACCCCCGGGGACCTGCACCTTAGTTTCTCCGCTGTCGCACGGAACAGCCGGTGTGTCGGCGCGGGAGGCCGGCAGTGCACCCACCGGAGGCTCGTCCTTTGGGCTGGGCCGGACGGCGAACGGGAAGCGCAACAAACGTCTTTGGGGAGGATCGGGAATGGGCGAGACCGCCACGACGACCGCTGCGCCGCAACACTTGCGTGCGCTCCACCACGCGAACAGGGTGCGCCTGGCGCGTGCGGAGCTGAAGCGCAAGGTCGCCTCGCAGCAGGTCTCGGCCGCCGAGGTTGTGCTGGCCTGCCCGTGGGAGGCGGCGAGCATGGAGATCAGCGACCTCCTGATGAGTCAGCGCCGCTGGGGCCGCGCGCGCTGCCGGCGCCTCCTGCTCTCGCTCGGCCTCCCGGAGAACAAGCAGATCGGCACGCTCACGGTCCGCCAGCGCCACGCGCTCGCCGCCGTGCTCAACTCGAAGGCCGGCGCCAACCGCATCCTCGAGTCCGAGGCGCTCTCTCCCGCCTGATCCCCCCGATAGATCCGAGCGCGGCTGGTCGGTCCCCTCGCCGGCCAGCCGCCCGGCTCTAGGCCGGGAAGCCCGGCCCCCGCGTGGCCAGCTCCACGATGTGACCGTCGGGGTCGCGCAGGTAGACGGACTTGTAGAACTCGCGGTCCAGCACCTCGCTGCACCCCACCCCGCGCGACTGGAGGTAGTGGCGCCAGCCCTCCAGCTCCTCGGCGCTCTCGACCAGCAGGGCGAAGTGGTGGGTGGAGCCCCGGCCCACGTCGCCCTCCTCCATCTGCGGGTACTCCATCACCGTGATCACCGTGCCGGGGCTGCCCTCGGCGTCGCCGAAGTGGAGGTGCCGGGCGGTGGGGTCGTCCTGGTTCACGCCCGCGGAGAGCAGCCGCAGGCCGAGCAGGTCGCGGTAGAAGGCCGCCGAGCGGTCCGCGTTCTCGCAGATCAGCGTGATGTGGTGGATCCCGCGGATGGCGAGCCGGCGCGGCTCGGAGCTGAAGCCCTCGACCGTCACTCGCCGCCGTGGAAGGGGAGCGGGGACGCGCCCGAGAGGAAGAAGAACCAGACCATGAACGCGACCAGCGCGATGCCCGCGCTCACGACCATCACGCCCTCGAGGGCGGCCGGGCCGAGGTCCTGGCGCCCGCGCGCGACGCGGACCTCCATGTGCTTTCGGTTGAGCCAGCCGAGGAACGGGACGAGCATGACGAGGCTTCCTATCACCATCACGGCCATCGCGAGCAGCGCCAGCCCCACCGAGTCGGTCGCCGCCTGCACCTGCGAGCCCACGTAGAGCGCCCCGAGCGGCACCCCGACCCACAGCACGAGGCTCCCGACGAACATCACCGCGAGCATGAGCACGGCGCTCTCGCCCGCCCTCACGAGGTTGCGCATCAGCGGAACCCGAGCCCGCCCGACCGGCGCTTGAACGCCTCGCGCAGGAGGAAGAAGCTGACCATGAACACCACGCCCGCCACCGGCAGGAGCAGCACGCGGGCCACGTCGCCCTTGCCCGCGGCGAAGAACGTGATCGCCATCGCGGCGAACGCGCAGACCGCCGCGATCAGCGTGGTGTGCGAGCGGTAGCCCGCGAAGTGCTCGCGGATCGAGAGCTCGAGGCCGGCGAGGGAGCCCAGCCCGAGCGCGCCCGTGAGCAGGATCTGGCCGCGCTCGCCGCCGATCACCAGGCCGGCCACGAAGAAGACGATCGCCAGCAGGACCGCGATCTCCACCAGGGGGAAGCGGCCCCAGGGCGCGGGCGGGCGCTCGTCCATCCTCGC
>JALZEZ010000223.1 GCA_030861775.1 Actinomycetota bacterium | reverse complement strand
GCGCCGAGGTCCCGCGCCCGCCCGGCGGCGGCGGCGGCCGCCACGCGCGCCCGCTCGTGGTCGAGCTCCTCGCGCTTGCCGACCCCCACGAGGATCACCCGCCGGCCGTCCTCGTGCGTCACCGCGAGCTTGCGCAGTCCGCCCTTCGCCTCGCCCGACTCCACGAGCGCCTGGAGCGCCGGCTCGCCCAGCGACTCGCCCTCGAAGACAGGCACCACCCGGGTGTCGGCCTCGGTCGCGGCGGGCTCTCCCGAGCGGCCGCTGACGGTCACGTTCGCCATGGCCGCGGCAGTCTACGCGTGCCGGGCGGGGGACCCCCCGCCGCTACCCTTCCCCACCCACCGACCCCAGGAGATAGAGCAGACCGATGCCCAAGACCGTGATCCTCGGCGCCGCCCGCACCCCGTTCGGAAAGCTCGGCGGAGCGCTCTCCTCGCTCGACGCCACCGACCTCGGCGGCACCGCAATCGCCGCCGCCCTGGAGCGGGCGGAGGTCAAGCCCGAGCAGGTCGAGCACGTCTCCTTCGGCCAGGTCCTCCAGGCCGGCCAGGGCCAGATTCCCTCGCGCCAGGCCCAGATCAAGGCCGGCATCCCGAAGGAGGTCTCGTCGGAGACGATCAACAAGGTCTGCGCCTCCAGCATCCGCAGCGTCACGCTCGTGGACAGCGCGGTCCGGGCCGGCGACCTCGACGTGGCCGTGGCCGGCGGCATGGAGTCGATGTCGCAGGCGCCCTACCTCCTCAAGGAGGCCCGCTTCGGCTACCGCATGGGCGACGCCAAGGCGCTCGACTCGATGATCAACGACGGGCTCACCAACCCCTTCACCGGCAAGCACATGGCGCACGAGGCCAGCGAGGTCGGCGACGAGCTGGAGATGACCCGGCCCGACCTCGACCGCTTCGCCCTCCGCAGCCACGAGCTGGCCGTCCAGGCCACCGACGAGGGCCGCCTCCCGGAGGAGATCGTCCCGGTCACGGTCAAGTCGAAGAAGTCCGAGACCGTGGTCGAGATCGACGAGGCCCCGCGCCGCGACACCTCCCTCGAGAGCCTGGCCAACCTGCCGCCGATCTTCGTCAAGGACGGCACCCACACCGCCGGCAACGCGCCGGGCGTGAACGACGGGGCCGGCGCGCTCGTGCTCGCCTCGGACGAGTGGGCGCAGCAGAACGGCCGCCGGCCGCTGGCGACGATCGTGGCCCACGCCCAGGTGGCGGACGACTTCCCGTACCTGGCCCGCACGCCGGCCAACGCCACGAGGAAGGCGCTCGAGAAGGCCGGCCTCACCACCGACGACATCGACCTGTTCGAGATCAACGAGGCGTTCGCCTCGGTCGCGCTGAACTCGGTCCGCATGCTCGAGATCGACGAGGACAGGGTCAACGTCAACGGTGGCGCGATCGCGCTCGGTCACCCGATCGGCGCCAGCGGCGCGCGGATCCTCTCCACGCTGGTGCACGAGCTGCGCCGCCGTGGCGGCGGCCGCGGCGTGGCGGCGATCTGCTCGGGCGGGGGCCAGGGCGACGCGGTGATCGTCGAGGTCAACGGCTCCTAGTAGTAGCGCCGGCGCGCCACCCCTCCCCAGGGCGGACGACCCCCAACCAGAGGGCATTTTCACGAATTGGGGGGTTTGACGCCTGCGTCAGTTCCGCCGGCTCCCGTTAGGAGGTAGAAGGGACCCGCGCGGCGAAATTTAAGCCGTCAAATCGTCTACAGGGGGGACGGCCATGAGGGCCAACCATCGAATCGCGGGCGCCGTGGCGCTCGCGGTCACACTCACCTTTGCGCTCGCCCAGCCGGCGGCCGCACAGACATCGGTGAACTGCTCGGTCACGAACGGCGGGCAGATCACGACCACCACGCTCGACCGGGCGACAATGGGCGGGTTCGCGACGACGCCGGCGCTGATCGGGCAGCAGATGTTCCGCGAGCACCAGCTCGACTTCACCTTCAGGTCGGTGGTGATCTTCAACGTCCTGTGCTTCCCCGACGTGCTCGGCATGGAGGCGGAGGTCGCCGGCCGGGGCGAGGTGGTCCAGGACACCCCGACCGGCACGGTCGTGGAGCAGGTGCTGTACCGGATCCGGCTCACGGACGGGGGCAGTGGCCAGGCGCTCGACCTGTACCACATCGAACTGTCGAACGGCTACAGCTCGTTCGAGCGGCCGGTGTTCAGCGGAGAGATCACGATCCACAACCGCGACGACTGAGACCCCCCATAGCGGCGGCGGCGCGCCCCCCGCGCCGCCGCCGCACTCTTCGCCGTTCCTAGGCTTCGCGCATGGCGCGCGGCGCGGCGTTCTTCGACCTCGACAAGACCCTCATCGAGGGCTCGAGCGCGATCCACTTCGCCCGGGCGTCGTACCGCGCGGGGGTGATGAGCCGCTCCCAGCTCGCCCGCGACCTGTGGGCCAACGTCAGGTACCGGCTCGAGGGATCGACCGACGAGGGGACCGAGGCGCTCCGCAACCGGGTGCTCGACGCGATCGCGGGGCAGCGCGTGGTCGACCTGGCCCGGCTCACGCCCGACGTGCTCGCCGGCATCCTCCCGCGCGCCTACCCCGAGATGCTGCGCGAGGCCTGGGCCCACCAGGACGCGGGCCGGCCCGCCTACATCGTCACGGCCGCCTCGCAGGAGATGGCCGAGATGATGGCCCACGTGCTGATCTTCGACGGCGGGATCGGCATGCGGTCGGAGATCGCCGACGGGCGCTACACCGGCCGCCCCGACGGCCCGTTCACCTACCGCGACGGCAAGGCCGAGGCGATCCGCCGGGTGGCCGAGGAGGAGGGGATCGACCTCGCCGCCTCCTACGCCTACTCGGACTCGGAGTCCGACCTCCCCATGCTGCGGCTGGTCGGCAACCCGGTGGCCGTGAACCCGGACACCGAGCTGCGCCGGGTCGCCCAGCAGGAGGGCTGGCGGATCATCCACTTCGACAAGCTCCGCCGGCGGCTGCGGATCGCCGCCGGGGTGGGGGCCGTCGGCACGGTGGGGGTGGCCGGGGGCTGGCTGGCGGCGCGAATCCGTACACTTCCGGACGGGTGGGGAAGGCGAGGTACACGCTTTTACTGGCGCTGATCGCGCTGCTGGCATGCAGCGCGCCGGCCGCGGCCTTCACCGGCAAGCGCCTCGGGGCGGCTATGCAGCAGCCCAAGCCGCAGCCGCTGACCGGTGAGGGCGAGAACCTCAAGCTGGTCGCCAACGTCCCGATCGACCCCGGCACCCAGGGCAACGCGGGCTCGGACCTCGAGCTGCACGGCAACCACGCGTTCGTCGGCTCCTACGGCGAGGGCGTGACGATCGTGGACATCTCCAACCCGCTCCAGCCCAAGCGGGTCGGCAGGTTCGACTGCCCCGGCGGCCAGAACGACATCCAGCTCTCGCCCGACGGGAAGATCCTCGCCCTGGCGATCGAGACCACCGCCAACAAGTGCCACCCGGGCGACGAGGGCACGGCCATCCTCGACGTCTCGGACCCGACCAAGCCGATGGAGCTGGCCTGGATCGGCCAGGACGAGCTCGAGGACGGCTCGCACAACAACACGCTCGACTGGCCGTACCTCTACGTCGACCAGTACATCAACACCTACTCCGAGCTCGAGATCTTCGACCTGTCCGACCCGCGCAACCCGAAGAAGGTGGGCGGGATCGACTACAGGGGCCAGGACTCGCACCACGACCTGATCGTCGACCACCGCCCGGGCGGGCAGGACCTGGCCTACGCGGCCTCGATCAACTACACCGACGTCCTCGACGTCACCAACCCGCGCGAGCCGGTGCTGCGCGAGCGGATCCGCGACCCGCAGCTCGGCATCTCCCACCAGGCCGAGCCGAACCACGACCGCACGCTGCTGCTGGCCACCGACGAGTACGGCGGCGGGACCCAGGTGCAGGCGTGCGGCGGCCGCGGCGAGGCGCGCGTTCCGGTCCCCGGCGTGCCGGCCCAGTTCAGCGACCCGGCCTCGCTGGGCGCGCTGCACATCTACCGGCTGGCGCCGGACGGGACGATCGCGGGCGAGAACGGGCTCGACAAGGCCGGCGTGTTCAACATCGGCTACCAGCCCAACGAGAACCCCGACGCGGGCTGCACGATCCACGTCTTCTGGCAGGCGCCGGACCAGAACCGGCTGGTCACGGCCTGGTACGGGCGCGGCACCCGGGTGGTGGACTTCTCCGACCCGGCCAACCCGAAGCAGCTCGCCTGGTACGTCCCGACGGGCGGCGACACCTGGTCGGCCAAGCCGCACAACGGCTACATCTACGCCGGCGACATCGTCCGCGGGCTCGACGTCTTCCAGTACACCGGCGAGGGCTGGCCCGCCAACGCCGGTCCGGCCGAGGTCCAGCGCGCGCGCGTCCAGGGCGCGGCTCCGCCCAACCCGACCGGCACCAACCCGCCGTCGCAGGGGCAGAGGGGCAAGCGCCGCAAGGCCGGCCGCAAGGCGTTCACGAAGCACGTGCGGATCCCGAACGGCCGCGACAAGAAGGTCACGCTGGTGCTCTCGCTGTACGACTCGAAGAAGCACCTCCAGACCCGCCTGCGGCTGCGCACGCGCGACGGCCGCGTGGCCCGCGTCCGGGCGCAGGCGACCGGGCTCTCGGGCCACTACCGCTACACGATCCGGCTGGGCGACCGGGGCCGGATCCTCGGCCGCGGCCTGATCCGCGTCCGCAAGGACGACCAGACCCGGGTCCAGCTCCCGCCCGGCCAGCGGCTGGTCTGCTCGGCTCAGGCGACCTGATCCGTAATATCCGGGCCGTGAGGGGCATCCTGGCGGGGGCTATCGCCGTGTGCGCGCTGGTGTGCGCGCCGCTCGCGCACGCCCAGGAGCCGCATCCGCTCACCGGCGAGGGGAGCAACTTCCGGATCGTGGCCAACGTCCCGATGGAGGGCGGCGACGGCGGGGTGGCTGCCTCCGACCTCGAGCTGCACGGCGACCACGCGTTCGTCGGCTCTTACGGCGAGGGCATGGTCGTGGTGGACATCTCGAACCCGCTCCAGCCCAAGCGGGTCGGCAAGTTCGACTGCCCCGGCGGCCAGAACGACATCCAGCTCTCGCCCGACGGGAAGATCGCCGCCATGGCCATCGACACCACCGCCAACGAGTGCCACCCGAACGACGAGGGCACCGTGATCCTCGACGTCTCCGACCCGACGCAGCCCAGGGAGATCGCCTACATCGACAAGAAGGAGCTGCCGCGCGGGTCGCACAACAACACGCTCGACTGGCCCTACCTGTACGTGGACCAGTACTCGACCGCGTACTCGCAGCTCGAGATCTTCGACCTCTCCACGCCATCGGTCCCGCGCAAGGTCGGCGAGCTGAGCTTCGGCGGCGAGGACTCGGTGCACGACCTGTCGGTGGACCACCGTCCCGACGGCAAGACCTTCGCCTACGCCGCCTCGATCGGCTACACGGACGTGATCGACGTAACCGACCCGACCAAGCCGATCCTGCGCGAGCGCGTGCAGGACCCGCACGTGACGATCTCCCACCAGGCCGAGGCGAACTTCGACCGCACGCTGCTGCTGGTCACCGACGAGTACAACGGCGGCGCGTCGTTCACCGGGGCCTGCGGCGGGTCGCCCGCCCGCGTGCCGTTCCCCGCCGGGGTGCCGCAGTTCGGCGACCCCCAGAACATCGGGGCGCTGCACATCTACCGGCTCGACGCGAGCGGGAACATCGCGGACGCGGGCGGGCTGGACAAGGCCGGCACCTTCAACATCCCGTACCAGCCGAACGAGGAGCCGTCGGCGGGCTGCACGATCCACGTGTTCTGGCAGGCGCCGGACGAGAACCGCATGGTCACCGCCTGGTACGGCCGCGGCACGCGCGTGATCGACTACTCGAACCCCGCGCAGCCGAAGGAGCTCGGCTACTTCATCCCCACCGGCTCCGACACCTGGGCCGCCAAGCCGCACCGCGGCTACGTCTTCACCGGCGACATCCTGCGCGGCATGGACGTGCTCGAGTACACCGGCGAGGGCGGCTCGAAGTGGCCGGCCACGTCCGGTCCGGCCGAGGTCCAGCG
>JALZEZ010000508.1 GCA_030861775.1 Actinomycetota bacterium | reverse complement strand
GGCTTCGTCGGCGTCAACCACGAAGTGAACATCCACGGCCCCGACGTGTTCTTCGCCGGCATCCACGTCCACGGCGGTCCCGCCCCCGTGCGGCGGTTCCTGCCCGACCTGATCCAGCAGATCTGGGACAGGAAGATCGACCCCGGCAAGGTCTTCGACCTCACCCTTCCACTGGAGCAGGCCGCCGAGGGCTACAAGGCGATGGACGAGCGCCGCGCCACCAAGGTGCTGCTCACGCTGTAAGACAGCCGGGCGATCTCTGAGGTTGCGACACCGTCGTGGCTCATCGAGGGGACACTGAGGAAACATGAACCACGCGCATTACCCGTGCAGCCTGTCGCCGCGGGATGTGTTCCCCGGCTCGAACCGGTAGCCCATCCTTGCTTCGGTGATGAAGTAGCGCGGCCTGGCGGGGTCGTGCTCGAGCTTGCCGCGGATCGGGGCCAGGCGGCGCCCTGGAACCGGAGCTCGCCTCGAGGTCGTGCCCGTCGGGAGGTCGCAGTCTCGACTCGTCCCGGGCAGAGTTGGCGTAAAACGCAATCACGTTGGCGTCTTCTGCGAATGACAGATGGCCTATCGCGGCCTACGCTCGAACCGAGATCGATGACCACACCAGCGAAAGGAGATCACGAACATGTCCAATAAGGTCGCCCTCGTCACAGGCGGCTCCTCCGGTATCGGCGAAGCCACCGCCTTGAGGCTGCAAGAACTCGGCTACACCACATACGCCGCAGCTCGGCGAGTTGAACGGATGGAGCACCTCACCACGTCGGGCATCCGCCCGTTGGCGATGGACGTCACCGACGACGAGTCCATGCAGTCCGGGGTCGAGCAGATTCTCGCCGAGGAAGGCCGCATCGACGTCCTGGTCAACGCCGCCGGCTACGGCTCCTACGGCGCGCTGGAAGACGTGCCCCTCTCCGAGGCCCGCAACCAGGTCGAGGTCAACCTCTTCGGCGCCGCCCGGCTTACCCAGCTCGTCCTGCCCCGGATGCGCGACCAGCGCTCGGGCACGATCGTCAACATCACCTCGATGGGCGGAAAGATCTACACGCCGCTCGGCGCCTGGTACCACGCCACCAAGCACGCGCTCGAAGCCCTCAGCGACTGCCTGCGCATGGAGCTCAAGTCTTTCGGCATCGACGTCGTCGTGATCGAGCCCGGCGGCATCAGGACCGAGTGGCCCGGCATCGCCGCGGAGAAGGTCCGCGCCGTCTCCGGCACCGGACCGTATGCCCCTCAGGGGAACGCCGTCGCCGACTCGCTCGCCTCCGAATCCACCCGGCGCCGCTCATCGCCGCCCGAGCTGATCGCCAAGACCATCGGCAAGGCCGTCACCGCACGTCGGCCGAAGACACGCTACGCCGCGGGGTACGGCGCGAAGCCGATGATCTTCCTCCACGACGTCTTGCCCGACCGCGCATTCGACGCCTTCATCCGCCGAGCCGTTCGAATGCCGTCATGATCGTCGCGCACCATGCTTCCGACCGGGGGAGTCAAGTGAGGACTTCCGCGGAAAGCAGGGACCCCAGCGCCGAGCGGTACTTGCTCGATCCGGGTCTACGCCTGCTGCTTGCCGATCTCGGCATCTCCGCCACGAACGTTCTGCGCCGCGCCGGCTTGCCGGCGGACCTCCTCACTCGCGATCAGCCAAGGCTGCCGGCGGCGGACTACTACGCGCTCTGGCAGGCGCTCGGCGAGGAGAGCGGCGACCCGAATCTCCCGATCCGGATCGGGCAGGCGATCTCGGTCGAGTCCTTCAGCCCGCCGATCTTCGCCGCGCTCTGCAGCCCCAACCTCGCGGTCGCCGCCCGACGCATCGCCACCTACAAGAAGCTGATCGGCCCGATGCGGCTCTCGGTCTCCTCTGCGGAGACGGAGATCGCGCTGCGCTTCGACTGGCGCTCGCAAGCGACTCCACCCGAAGTGCTGGCGAGTTCCGAGTTGGTCTTCTGGGTCGCGCTCGCCCGCATCGGGACCCGCGCGCTCGTGCGGCCACTTCGCGTCACCAGCCCCTGGCCGCCGTCCGACGCCGCCAGCTTCCGCGAGTACCTCGGCTGCGGAATCGAAGCAGCCGCGAAGCAGACGATCGTCTTCGCTGCTGCCGACGGTTCCCGCCCCTTCCTCACCGCCAACGAGCGGATGTGGGACTTCTTCGAGCCCGAGCTCCGCCGCCGGCTCAGCGAACTCGACCGCGACTCCTCGACCTCCGATCGCGTCCGCGCAGCACTCGTGGAGCTACTTCCCACTGGTTCCTCGGAGATGAGCGACGTCGCGCGCTCGCTGGCAATCAGCACGCGTACCCTGCAGCGGCGCCTCCAAGAAGAGGGAACGAACTACCAGGCGGCGCTGAACGCCACGCGAGAGTCACTCGCCCGGCACTACCTGCGCAACGAAGGGATGAGCGTCGGGCAAATCTCCTTCCTGCTCGGCTACGAGAGCCCGAGCTCGTTCTATCGCGCCTTCCACTCCTGGACCGGGCAAACACCGGAGACCGCGCGGACGAGCGGCTGACCGGCCACCGACGAGCGGTCACGGCGCGACATTCTGAGCCACCGTTGTGACCGCTGCGAGCTGCATGCGCTTGCGAGCACGAGCAGCGGCCCGCCTCGACCCGCGCGCCCCTCCCCAGAACTCGGCCGCGTCTACAGCTTCGCGTCGTTGGTGATCGGTTGTGGCGATGCGACGAGGACGAGGTGCTGGTCGGCCGTCTCCCTCGAGCCGACGACC
>JALZEZ010000507.1 GCA_030861775.1 Actinomycetota bacterium | reverse complement strand
CTCCAGCTCCGCGTGACCGGTCAGGCCCGTCGGGCGCGCCTCCATCCAGCCACGGAGGTCGCCGAGCGGATCGGTCAGGACCTGGCCGAGCAGCGCCAGCGGACCCGATGCGCGGCGCTCGATCAGCTCGGCCGCGACCGACTCGGCGTCCGCGGAGAGCGCCACCGATCCGCGCGCGCCCGGCACCGGGGCGCTGCGCTCGGCGGCGAAATCGCGTGCCCGCCCCGCCTCCTCGCCGAGGGCGACCTGGTCGTCCACGACGCCCACGAACAGCTGCCGTCCGCGGTCGGCGTTGAGCCGGTAGAAGCCCTCACCGCCGCCCGGCTCGATGGTGAAGCCGATGTCTCCGCGGGCGGCGGCGGGCAGCTCGTCGGCCAGCTTCTTCAGCGTCCCCGCGAAGCGGGCCGGGTCCTTCAGCTCGGCGCGCGCGACGTAGGTGCTGTCCAGCGGGAACGAGACGGCGCCCACGTCGCCGAGCTGGCCGATCAGGTCGCGCTGCACGTCCACGCCGATGCGCTTCAGCGCGTCGTTCAACGCGGCCGCGTGGGCCTTGGTGCGCGGCAGCACGTCCTTCAGCCGGTCGACCAGGCTGAGCGTGCGGCCCGGCTCGCGCGCGGCCACCGCGATCTCGCCCTCGCGAACCGGCACGGGCGGTGCGGCCGCGCCGGGGGCGAACGGCAGCTGCGCCTCGTCCACCGCCGCGGTCGTCACGTCGAAGTCGACGCTCAGCCCGTTGGGCGTGGTCTTGCCGGCCGCGGCGAAGCGCCGCAGCGCTCCGAGCCAGGGAACGGCGCGGGTGGCGGCGCCGGCGCGGTCGGACTCGAGCGCCTTCTGGAGGTTGCCGGTCGCGCGCAACAGAGGATCCCCCTCCGCCAGGCGGCCGAGGTCGTCCTCGAGGTCGTCCTCGGTCAGGCGGTCGTCGGCGTCGTGCTGCCGGACGGCGTCGTCGAGCAGCTCGCGCGTGGACGCGGCCACGAGCATCTCGCCGTCGATCCGCGCCTGGAGCCCGACCCGGCCGAGGTCGGGCAGCAGGTCGCGCCGTGCCCGCTCCGGGTCCTGCAGCTTCACGGCCAGGACGAGCTCGCGCTTGCCGCCCGTGTCCGGCTTGCCGGCGACCAGCTCGTTGCCGAGCTGAGGGCGCAGGTCGCGGTCGAAGTCGAGCGGGCCGCGCGCGATCCGGTCCTTGCCCTGCTGGCGGATCTGGCCCGCGATGGCGAACCGCGAGATCAGCTCGTTGACCTGCTTCCACTGGGCGTGCTGGGGATCGGTCTCGAGGACCACGACGGCCGCCGCGTCACGCGGCAGGTAGCCGAGCGCCTCGTCGAGCGGAGTCCCGGCCTTGTCGTCCCCACCGCCGCAGCCGCCCGCGAGAGCGACGGCGCCCGCCGCGGCGAGCGCGGCCAGCCGCGTCCTCACGAGGAGCGCTCGATCAGCTCGATGCGGTAGCCGTCCGGGTCACGGACGAAGCACAGCCGCGACCCGCCCTCGCGCACGGTGTAGGGCGGCTTCTCGGGCTCGATGCCCTGCTTGGCCAGCTCCTCGAGCCGCGCGTCGATGTCCTCGACGGTGATCGCGATGTGGTTGTAGCCCGTGCCGAGCTCGTACGAGTCCACGCCGTGGTTGTAGGTCAGCTCCAGCCGCGCGCCGTCGCCGGGAAGCCCCATGAACACGTTGATCGCCTCGTCGCGGATCGGAATCCGCCCGACCTCCTCGAAGCCCAGCGCCTCGTAGAACGCGACGGATCGGTCGATGTCGCCGATCCGGTAGCAGGTGTGGATGAGCTCGCTCACCGAGCACGACAAGTTACCGAGCAGGCCTCCCGGGCTTGGCGGCAGAGATAAGTTGACACTTATATAAGTTCTAGCTAATATACGCGCCATGGAGGTGTTCGAGGCGATCGCCCAGCCCACCCGCCGGCGGATCCTGCGGCTACTCGCCGGCGGCGAGCGCAGCGCGGGCGTTGTCGCGTCCGAGTTCGACGTCACCCAGCCGGCGATCTCGCAGCACCTGAAGGTGCTCCGCGAGGCGGGACTCGTGAGCGAGCGGCGTGAGGGCGCGCGCCGCCTGTACGCGGTCCGGCCGGAGGGGCTCGGCGACCTGCAGGCGTTCCTGGCCGAGATGCTGCCGGCCGGGCTCGAGCGCCTGAAGGAGGCGGTCGAGGAGGAGGAGCGAAGCGGTGGGCGCGCGCGGCGGAACTGACGTCGTAGAGCACGAGATCCGGATCGAGGCGCCGCCGGAGGCCGTGTTCGCGTACTTCACGGATCCCGTGAAGCTGGTGCGCTGGCTGTGCACCGAGGCCACGGTCGACCCCCGCCCCGGCGGCGTCTGCCGCCTCACGATCTCGGGCGCCGCGGAGATGGTCGGCGAGTACGTCGAGGTGGTGCCGTACAGCCGGGTCGTCTTCCGCTGGGGCTGGAGGCAGCAGCTCTTCGGAGTGGCGGCGGCGTCGACGCTGGTCGAGGTGCTGCTGACGCCGGACGCGGTCGGCACCCACGTGCGCCTGACGCACCGCGAGCTGCCGTCGAAGCCCGCGGCCGAGTTCCACGACCTCGGCTGGGGACACTTCCTCGAGCGCCTCGGCGTGGCGGCGGCCGGAGGCGATCCGGGGCCGAGCCGCTGGACGGGCCAGCCCGGCCCGGCGTACGGCGAGGACGTCCAGTGACCGGGATCAGCCGCCGCGCGTTGATCGGCGGAGCGGCCACCGCCGCCGCGGCCGCGACCGTCCCCCCGCGCAC
>JALZEZ010000222.1 GCA_030861775.1 Actinomycetota bacterium | reverse complement strand
GGGCCGGGCCCACGAAGCGCACCCGGTCGCGGATGGCCCGCGGCAGCGGCACGGCGGGCTCGCCGTCGTCGTCGCGCGACCACACCGTCGCGTGCCACGGCAGCTCCGGCGGGAGCCGCCGGAGGGCGCGCAGGAACAGCCGCAGCGCCGCCCGCTCCTCCTCCGCGCAGTAGAGGATGTCCACGATCTCCCGGTCGCCGTCCTCGCCGGGGCGGGCGGTGACCTCCGCCCCCGGGGTGACCACGTCGTAGTCGCCCGGGAAGAAGCGGGCCATCAGCTCGCGCGTGACCCCCGAGCTGGCCGTGCGGCCGTCGAGCCGCCCGAACAGCAGCGTGACCAGCTTGCGCGCCACCTGGGTCGAGAGGATCCGCTCGGTGGCGCCGTGGAAGCTGCCGACGTTCAGCGCCCGCGAGTGGCGCAGGGCGGCCGAGGCCGCGCTGGGCGCGAACGGCTCGTGCACGTGCACGAAGTCGAACGGCGCGTGGTCGAACAGGTCCTCGATCGAGCGCGAGACGTTCGCCGGCAGCGAGACCGAGCCCCCGCGCCGGGCGCCGGGCGGGAACGGGATCGACTGACCGACCGCCAGCACGTTCGCGCACCCCTCGCTCGCGAACACGCAGTCGGGCTCCTGGACGCAGCGCTTGATCGTGGCCCGCGACTCGCGGATCAGCTCGCGCGAGTCCGACGGCGCGACCACCACGACCCGGTGCCCGCGCGCGCACAGCTCGTCCGAGACCCGCTCCACGAAGCGGTTGACATCGTGGTGTTGCTCCCAGGCGTACGGCGTGACCTGGGCGATCGAGAAGCGCTCGTCGGGCACGGCGCGAGGATACGCGCCGGGCGGATCGGCCTACGGGCTCCTGAGCACGACCGACCAGCCGGCCGCGTGGTCGTGGCCCGACCGCTCGATCGTGAGGTCGACCTGCACCTCGAGGCCGCCGGACCGCGCCATCCGCGCTCGCGCCACGCGATCGAGCGCCACGGCGATCGGGGGCGTCGTGTATGCGCGCGCTACGTAGCTTCGGCTCCCGACCGTGCGGCCGGCCCGATCGCTTAGCAGGATGCGCCCCCGGCACGGTTCGTCGTCCACGTCCCCGTCGCTGTCCACGTCGACGTTGCCGGGACAGGGGATCCGGAACACCGCACGACCGCGGACGAGCTCGGGATTGGGCCGCATCCGCGGCCGCACCCGGTTGCCGATCGCCGCGAAGTTGATCGGCGCGATCGTGTCGCAGTCCCGCGCGAGCCTCCCCATCTGCACCCCGTCGACGAAGTCGAACCCCGTCCCGCAGGCGATGCGCGCGCCCTTCGAGTAGAACGCCCTGATCACGTCGCGTCCGGGCCCGGCGTCGACGACGGCGCGGACCGTGCCCGAGATCCTGCGCAGCCCGACCCCGATGTCGTCGTTCCCCCGGCCGCCCACGGCGATCCCGCCGGAGGCCAGCTCGAGCAGGTTGCGACCGGCGTTGCCGATCAGCTCGCTGCGGTCGGTGCCGCCGACGGCTCCCTCGAACCCGCTGATCGTGTCGCTCTCACCGGCGCTGCCCGCCCGCGAGCGCGCCCGCGAGAGGTCGACCCAGACCGGCGCGCCATGGCGGGAGTAGTCGAGGACGTCGAAGCCGTCTCCGCCGGTGAGCACGTCGCGGTGCGGCGCGGCGGGCCCGATTCCATCCGCCGTCCCGTCCCCCGCGACCCTGTCGTCGCCGGCCCCGCCGTCGATCGTGTCGGCGCCGTCGCCGCCCCAGATGTAGTCGCCTCCGCCGCGGGCCTCGATCGTGTCGTCCCCGGCGTCCCCGCTCAGCGACTCGACGATGTCGCTCCCGATCAGCACGTCGTCCCCGGCGCCGCCGTGGCCGCTGGCCGGCACGGCGTTCCGCAGGCGGTCGTCCCCGTCCTCGAGGTACACGGTCGTGACGTGGCCGGGCGGGCATGCAGCGTCGCTCGGCCCGAGCTGGCGGCACCCGTCCCCGGCCGTCACGGGCGCCGCCGCGTCGGAGAAGTGCAGCTCGCCCGACGGGAGCGCCCCCACCGTCACGTCGTTCGCCTCGCCGGGCTCGGCCCTGAACGTGACATGGGAGGTCAGGATGTGGCGGACGACGGTTCGGGTGACCGTGGCGGCGATCGCCCCGGCCGGCACCGCCAGGAGCAGCACCACCAGCGGCAGGATCAGATGCCGAGGACGCACCGTGGCATGAACGCGCCACGGTGCGTGAAGTTGCGTGCGCCGGCTAGGCCGGCTCGACCGCGCGGATCTTCGCCTGGCCCGGCAGCTTCGGAGCGCCGCCGTACTTGGCGATGAAGTCCTCGGTGTTCTGACGGGCCACCGGGTCCGGCACCTGCACCGGGGGCGACTTCATCAGGTACGAGCTCGGCTCCTCGAGCGGGCCGCCGACGCCGTGGTTCAGCGCGAGCTTGCAGCAGCGCACGGCGTCGATGACGATGCCCGCCGAGTTCGGCGAGTCCCAGACCTCGAGCTTCATCTCCACGTTGAGCGGCACGTCGCCGAAGGCCTGGCCCTCGACCCGGATGTGCGCCCACTTGCGGTCGGTCAGCCACGGCACGTAGTCCGAGGGGCCGATGTAGACGTCGTCGGCCGGCAGCTCGTGCTCCATGATCGAGGTGACCGCGTTGGTCTTCGAGATCTTCTTGGACTCCAGCCGCTCGCGCTCGAGCATGTTGTAGAAGTCCATGTTGCCGCCCACGTTGAGCTGCGACGTGCGCATCATCTTCACGCCGCGGTCGCCGAACAGCCGGGCCAGCGTGCGGTGCACGATCGTGGCGCCGACCTGCGACTTGATGTCGTCGCCGACGATCGGCAGGCCCGCCTTGCGGAAGCGGTTGCCCCAGTACTCCTCCCGGGCGATGAACACCGGGATGCAGTTCACGAAGCCGCAGCCGGCCTCGAGCACCTGCTCCACGTACCACTTGGTCGCCTGCTCGGAGCCCACCGGCAGGTAGGAGACGACCACGTCGGTCTTGGTGTCCTTGAGGATCTGGACGATGTCGGCGGTCTCGCCGGGAGCCTTGGTGATCTTCTCCTTGAGGTACTTGCCGAGGCCGTCGTGGGTCATCCCGCGGTGCACGGGCACGTCGAGGTGCGGCACCTCGGCGAACTTGATCGTGTTGTTCTGACCCGACCAGATCGCCTCGGAGAGGTCCTTGCCGACCTTGTCGGCGTCGATGTCGAACGCGGCCGTGAACTCGATGTCGCTGACGTGATAGCCGCCGAGGTCCACGTGCATGAGGCCGGGGACGTCCTCGGTCATGCTGGCGTCGCGGTAGTACTGGACGCCCTGCACGAAGCTGTTCGCGCAGTTGCCAACGCCGACGATGGCGACGCGCACCTTCTCGGTCTGGTAGCGCGCTGCGCCGTTTCCTGGAATCTGAGTCACGTTCGTTCGGTCCTCCTGTCAGTGGGCGCGTGCCCGGCGCCCGGGGTGAGGCAGGGTAAATGAAACCCCGCGGTTTCCGCTGGTTACGCGGATTCCGCGGGCAGGCCCTCGTCAGCGCGGTTCAGCGCCGCTCGGACATGGAGTACCCGCTGCAGCACCGTGAAACTCGTCAGCAGAGCCATCAGGTAGATGGCCGGTGCCAGCAGCTCGAAGTCGCCCAGCGACGCCCCCCTCGCGAACAGCAGGCCTGCCGAGAGGATAACGACCCGGACGGGGCGTGTCGCGAGGCCGACCTTGCACTCCACCCCCAGGGCCTCGGCGCGGGCGCGCGTGTAGCTCACCATCAGGGAGCCCAGGACGGTGACCACCACGGCCGCCACGGCCAGGTCGTCGCCGCGCTCGGAGAAGTACGCGGCCACGGCCGCCAGGACGATCCCCTCCTCGATCCGGTCCAGCGTGGAGTCGAGGAAGGCGCCGAAGGCGGTCCCCTTGCCCGACATGCGCGAGTAGCGCCCGTCGAGCGTGTCCATCACCGAGCCGAGGATGAAGGCCACCCCGGCGAGGAAGAAGTAGCGCTGGGTGACCAGCACGGCGGCGATCACGTTGCCGACCAGCCCGGTCATCGAGATCGCGTTCGGGGTGAGGCGCGACTCGATCAGGCGGTTGCGCGCGAGCACGCGCGCGTCGGCGACCGTGCGCACGTCGGAGGCGCGCCGGGGACCGTTGGAGCTCGCGGTCGCTACGCCGCGGCCTTCGCCGGAACCGCGCTCCGCCATGCCCATGCCTCGGGACGGGCGCGTCCGAGCGCGGCCTGGGCCGTGTACGCGGACACGGCGGCGACCGCGACGCCGAACGCGGCGTCGAGCCAGAAGTGGTTCCCGGTGGCCACGACGACGAAGGTCACGATCGCGGGGTACGCCGCCCAGACGTAGCGCAGCACGTCGTTGGCGATCAGCCGCATCGCCGGGATGGCGATCATCAGGGCGAACGCCACGTGCATGCTCGGCATGGCCGCGTACGGGTTGTAGAGCGCCGCCGCGGTGTTCTGGGCGGCCGGCCCCACGGCCTCGGCGACCGTGTCCGTGAAGCCCCACTCCGGCAGCAGCCGCGGCGGGGCGGTCGGGTAGACGACGTAGCCCACGAGGGCCAGCCCCATCGCGATCATGAACATGTTCCGCACGTAGTAGAAGGCGTGGTTCCGGGCCAGGTAGAGCCAGATGAGGAACGTCGTGGTGATCATGAAGTGGCTGTTCACGTACATGAAGTTCGCGAAGTCGCGCAGCCAGGTCTGGGTCAGCACGGCGTCCTGGAAGCCGGGCTCGAAGAAGAGCCCCATCGCACGCTCGGCGGCGACGAGGTCGCGGGCGTGCTCGAACGCCACGGCGGTCTGGCCGTCGACCAGCCCCCGGACGATCCGGTACAGGTAGTACGCCCCGGCGAACAGCACGAGCTGTCGCAGGGCATCGAGCCACCCCTGGGGCAGCCACCGGCTGCTCAAGTACCAAACGCGAGTCACGGCGCGGAAGAGCCTAGCCCAGCTTTCGCTCGGTCGCCAATCACGCGCACCGGCGCCCCCTCGAGACGATTCGCGACGGCGCGAAGTCCATCGTCAGTCGTATCTCCCCCGATTCGGGGGCGATCACGCGCGTCCACTCCCCGGCTCTTTCGACGCAGCCGCGGCTCGGCCTCCAGTAGTGGGACCAGCTCACCCGGACGGTGGCCTCCCCGGGGGTGGTCACGCGCAGGGTGAGGTCGTCGTCGCCCAGGTGGGTGAGGGCGATGCGGGCCCGGCCGCGCGGCACCACCATCGGGCTCGGGAGCGTCACCTCGTACACGCGCCAGTGCTCCAGGCGCCCCCGCAGGCGCAGGTACGGCAGGCCGGCCTCGATCAGGGCGCGCTCGTCGTAGGAGCTGTAGTCCGGCTTGGCGTCCGGCAGCGCCACCCAGCGCACCCCGTGCTCGGCCAGCCAGGCGGCGTAGGTCAGGCCATCGAGGGCGCCGCCGTAGAAGATCCCGTTGCGCTCGATGTCCGCCTGGCGCAGCCAGCCGCGGGCGAGGGCGTGGTGCCGTCCCACCTCGTAGGCCTCCCAGTGGCTGCGCGTGAACGGGATCTCGACCCGCCCGATCGGGCCGCCGGCGCGGTCGAGGAACTCGTTCAGCGGGCGGTAGTAGGCGGCGTCGACGGCGGGGTCCTCGACGGCCTTGATCACGTCGCGCACCGGCGGCGACCACTGGATGAAGACGAGCCCGGCGAGCGTCAGGCCGACGGCGGCGAGCGCCGGGCGCGCGCGGGGCCGGCCGCGGGCGAGCAGCACGCACAGGAGCAGCGGGGCGCCGACCAGGCCGGCCAGCCGGGCGGCGTTCCCGCCCATCGGCGAGTCGATCGCGTAGGCGGCGACGCAGGCGAGCGCGTAGAGGATCGCGCCGTTGCGGAGCGCGCGCTCCTCGCGCGGGAGGGCGATCGCGAAGCCCACCGCCATCAGCGGCAGCGGCCAGAAGGTTGAGAGGTCGAACGGCTCGCGCCCGTCGGTGCCGAAGGCGAACCCGATCAGGATCGCCGGGCCCATGGCGGCGGCGAGCAGGGCGAGCGTCTCGCGCACCCTCCCCCTGGGGGACGCCGCCCCCCAGCCCAGCGCCGCCAGGCCGAGGAACGAGCCCGCGACCGGGCTGGCCAGGCCGCAGGCC
>JALZEZ010000506.1 GCA_030861775.1 Actinomycetota bacterium | reverse complement strand
GCTCGTACACGCTCGCCGCGAGCCGGGCCGCGCGCGTGTTCGAGCCGCGGCGCGTCTTCGAGGTCGCGATCGGCTGCCTGTACGGGGTCGGCGCGTGGGTGGACCTACCCGCCGAGTACCCGGACGGGCCGTTCTTCGCGTCCGGCCGCCACGTCGCGTTCGTCGGCCGCGGCCTGTGCGACCCGGAGGACTGCCTGACGATGATGCACGTGTTCGACCTGGCCGCGAGGCGCTGGGTCACGGCCGTGTCGGACTCCGGCGTGGTGGGTCGCGTCGTGGTCTCGCGGCGCGGCGCCGTGGCCTGGATCGCCTGCCCGAACGCGCGCAGCGCACGCTGCCCGAAGCAGCGCCGGGCCCACGCCCAGGTGTGGCGAATGGACGGCCGGGGCGAGCGCGAGGTCGCCTCCGGGCGCGACGTCGATCCCTACTCGCTGCGCCTGGCCGGCGGCGGGCGGATCCAGTGGCGCGAGGGCGGCCGCGTGCGCAGCGACACCCTCGCCGGCACGCCGCGCCCCGACCTCGCCTGCTACCTCGAGTACGGGGTGCCGCGCGGCTGCTAGCCGGGCGGCGGCCGGCGGAGCGGCTTCGGCCCCTCGATCGGCATCTCGAGGAACTCGATCGACCTGACGATCGCGCGCACCTCCTGGTACAGCGCCTCGTCGTTGAGCGCGGCGAGCACCTCGCCGACGGTCTTGCCCTCCATGCGCCCGCCCACCTCGACCAGCCGGTCGAGCGCGGCCTTCTCGTCCTCGAACGCGTACTTCTTCGCCCGCTTGACGCAGTCGCGGGCCACCGCGGTGTGGGCGGCGGTGATCCGCGTCTGGCCGGCCGTGGGCCCGAAGAACGACGCGCGCGCCAGCTCGCCGAAGTTCTCGTAGAGGCCGCGGGCGAAGGCGCGGTCCTCCTCGGCGATCTCGGTCTCCGCCTGCCGGTCCATCAGCCGCTCGTGGTTGTGGCTGTACACGCGGATCAGGAAGCGGCCTGTGCGCGTCTGCTTGAGGAACTTGTCGCGCACCTCGCGGGCCTCGGCCGCCTCGCGGCGCAGCTCGGTGCCGAGCACGTCCTGGCCGACGGACATCAGGAAGCAACCGCCACCGAGGCCGCAGAGGTCCTCGTTGCCGCCGGCGCCGCCCCGGTAGACCACCGAGCCCGAATCCCCGCCCTGCGAGAAGTAGGCGGTGCCGAACTGCCCGGTCATCCGGCACGGCCCCATGTTGTAGGTGATGTCGATCGTGACGTCGATCTCCTTGACGGTCGACGTCGTGTACTCGGTCGTGCGGCCCACCTTCTCGACGTTCATGCCGATCGCGGGCGCGACGGTCGCGCCGGGCGGAGCGCCCGGGAGCTCGATGTTGAGCGCGGTGAGGACGGTGTCGATCGGGTTCATGATCGTGCGGTTGCAGCCGCCGGCGAACAGCAGCCCCACCGCGGGGTGGTCGGCGGAGGCCACCGGCACGAGGTTGTTCTTGACCTGGTTCACGACGTCGGGGTCGTTGACGACGTCCCCGATCGCCGCGTCGACCTGGTTGGGCCCCATCGTGGTCAGCGCCACGAACCGCTTCAGCGTGGCGATCCGGTCCGCGGGGTCGGTCCCGCCGTCGACGAACTGGCCGGGCTGGGTGATCGCGTCGCCCAGTGGGGCCGCGTTCTGCCCGGCGATCACGTGGTTGTTGCTGAGCAGGCAGAGCGCGCCGTCGGTCCTGTCGGTCACGAGGCAGCCGAGCGTGCCCGTGTCCTGCGGACCGCGCCCGATGCTGATGCCGGATGGCGCCGGGCGGTCGCGCGTGGTGAAGGCGAGCGGGTAGATCGGCCCGGTCTCGACCACGTCCACGTCGAGCCCCTCGGCCCCGAGGTGCAGCCGGCGGGGCAGCATGCGGTTCGGCGGGAGGAACGGCTTCGCCGTCTTCTTGGTCACGTAGACGACCAGCGCGGGCACGTCGGTCACGTCGTTCTGGGCAGTGCGGCGCCCGTAGCCCAGGGCGAGGACGTTCGGGTCGCGCAGGAACTCGTCCTCGTGCCGGCCGCGCAGCGTGGCGGCGAGCGAGCGATAGCGGGACTCCTCCCGCGGGTCGATCCCGGGCGGCTCCTCGCCGTTCACGCGCCAATCATCCCTCAAGCGGGCGGATGGGACCGGTCACCTCGAAGCGCACGCGCACCGACTCCACCTCCACGGACTCCGCGGGGAGGTCGTCCGCGGAGCGCAGGTAGACGACGATCGCGGCCCCCCGGTCCGGCGGCGTCTCCGCCCCGATGCCGATCCCCACGGCCCGGTGGCGCTCCATCAGCTCGTCGCGGTGGCGGTCGAGCACCTCCCTCACGCGCTCGACCTCCTCGGGGGTCGTCATCCCAGCCCGCCCCAGCGGCCGCGGCGCACGTAGTCGACGAGGTCGGCCAGCCCCATCGCGTACGCGTTCGACGGCAGCCGCTCCAGGGCGGCCAGGGCGGCGTCCGCGTGGCGGTCGATGCTGGCCGAGCACGCGCGCAGGACCTCCTCCGACGCGAGCAGCTCGGCCAGCGCCTCCTGTGCGCCGGCGTCGACGTCCGCGGCGGCGGCGAAGGCCTCGATCGCGGGGTGCTCCGGACGCAGCTCGGCCGCGTGGACCATCGGGAGCGTGACCGTCCCGTTCGCGAGGTCGGTGCGGAGGCTCTTGCGCGCCGTCTCGGGATCGCCGGCCACGTCCACGACGTCGTCGACCATCTGGAAGGCCAGCCCCAGCTCGCGGCCTAGCTCGCGGTACACC
>JALZEZ010000505.1 GCA_030861775.1 Actinomycetota bacterium | reverse complement strand
CCCCACGGGAGGCCTCCGCCTCGCCCGCCCCAGGGGAGGCCTCCGCCTCGCCCGCGGTCGAGCTCCTCCTCGTGGACCGCTCGAAGCCGCGCTGGGAGGCGGCGGTCGGCGACGACGCGTTCGGCACGGGCGTGGGGGAGAGCATCTGGCGCGGCGCGGAGGCACGCCTGCTCGCGCAGCGCATCGGCGAGCTGGCCGGGCCGGGGCGGGCCTTCGACTACGGCGACGTGGCGATCCTGCTGCGCGCGTCCACCGACATGGCGCTCTACGAGCGGGCGCTGGTGGAGCGCGGCATCCCGGCCTACTCGCACGGCGGGCGCGGGTTCTCCGAGGCCCAGCAGGTCGGCGACCTGCGCGCGTACCTGGCCGCGCTGGCCAACCCGCTCGACGAGCTGGCCCTGGTCAACCTGCTCGCCTCCCCCCTGGTGGGTGCCTCGCTCGGATGCGTGGCGGGGGTCGTGCGGCGGGCGCGGCGGCTGGGCCGCGATCCGTGGTGGGCGCTGACCCAGGCGTTCCTGCCGGGCGGCGACGGGTCGGACGGGCTGGCGGAGGGGGTGCCCGAGGGCGACCGCGAGCGGCTGGCCGCGTTCGTGGAGCGCTTCGCGCGCGAGCGGGCCGAGGCGCCGCGGCTGTCGCTCGAGACCGTGATCGACCGAGCGGTCACCGACTCCGGCTACGACCGCACGGTGCTTGCGATGCCGGGCGGCGACCGCCGGCTGGCGAACGTGCGCAAGCTGATGCGGATCGCGCGCCGCTTCGAGTCGAGCGACGGGCGCGACCTGCGCCGCTTCATCGACCACCTCGACGAGCGCGAGGAGCTGCGCGCGCACGAGGGCGAGGCGCCGGTGGAGGGCGAGTCGCGCACGCCCGCCGTGCGGCTGATGACGATCCACGCGGCGAAGGGGCTCGAGTTCCCGGTCGTGTGCGTGGCCGACCTGGGGCGACCGATGCGCGGCGGCGACGACGGCGGGCTCCAGGTGGCCGAGGACGGCCGGGTCGGCCTGCGGCTGGCGTCGCTGTCCGGCGAGCGCCGCGGCGCGCTGGAGTGGGACCGCCTGGAGGAGGAGCAGACCGCCCGGGCCGAGGAGGAGGAGCGCCGGATCTTCTACGTGGCGATGACCCGCGCCGAGGAGCACCTCGTGCTGAGCGGAGCGACCGACCTGGTCAAGTGGCCCGAGCCGAAGCCGCTGCGCGAGCCGATCGACTGGATCTGGCGCGCGGTGGCCCCGGGGGCGAAGGAGCTGCTGGCGGAGGCTTACGTGGGTGTGGACACCAATGGCCCCGTCTCCGTGCGCTGCGTGCTCCTCTCACCCGACACCCTCCACGACGTCCTTCCGGCCGGCGCCGGGGCCGGCGCGCGTGCAGAGCCCCTCGGGGGTACGGTCGCAGGCACTCTCAGAGAGCCCCCCTCGGGGCTCCGCACGCGCACCGGGTCATCCGCTCCCGCTACCCCGCTCCCCGTGGCGCGGCTGAGCTACTCGGCGCTGGAGGGGTATCGCCGCTGCGGCTACCGCTTCTATCTCGAACGGGTGGCCCGGCTCGCTCCGCTCGACCAAGCGGCACTGGCCGGCCGCTCCCGCGCCGCCGAGGCCGCGGCCAAGGACGAGGACGGGCAGCTCGTGCTGGCTCTCGACACCGCGCGGCCGGTCACCCCGCGCCCGGAGGGGGTCCCGTACATCCTCCAGGGCACGGTCGTGCACCAGCTCCTCGAGCGGATCGACTTCCACGCCCCCGAGCTGCCGCCCGCGGAGGAGATCGAGCGGCTCGTCCGCGCCCGCGGGGCCGAGCCGGACCCGGGCTCGGTCGAGCGGATGGCCGCGCTGGTCGAGGGCTTCGTGCGCTCGCCGCTGCGCGAGCGGGTCGCCGCGGCGGAGCGGGTCCGGACCGAGCTGGCCTTCTCGTTCGAGCTGCCCGCGCCGGACCGCTCGCCCGTGCTCGTGAACGGCGTGGTGGACGTGCACGCGGAGGAGCCCGGCGGGGCCCTGCTGATCGTCGACTACAAGACCGACCCGCTCGACGGCGAGGACCCCGCGGCGCTGGTCGAGCGCGGCTACTCCACCCAGCGCCTGGTCTACGCGCTCGCCGGGCTGCGCTCGGGCGCCCCCCGGGTGGAGGTCGCGTACAGCCTCCTGGAGGCCCCCGAGCGGCCGGTGGCGATGACCTTCGAGCAGACCGACCGCGACCGCCTCGAGCGCGAGCTGACCGAGCTCGCCGCGGGCGTCCTCACCGGCGACTTCCGGCCCACGGAGGCCCCCCATCGCGAGCTGTGCTGGTCCTGCCCCGGCCGCCCGGCGCTCTGCTCGTGGGGCCCCGAGCACACCCTGCGCGACCCTCCTGCAACGCCCCCACCGGAACGACCGGTGGCGAGCGTACGCTCGTGAGATGCCCGAATCCGCCCAGGGACTGGCCCCCGCGAGCGCCGGCGTGCCCGGCTTCCCCGGCCCCTACCCGGTCGGCCGCTACTCGCTGAAGCTGCGCGAGCGCCTGCGCGAGTTCGCGCACGTCTGCCTGATCGGCGAGGTCACCGGCGTGCGGATCAACTCCGGGCCGCAGGTCTTCTTCGAGCTGCGCGACGGCGACGGCGCGATGCCGTGCGCGATGTGGCGCGACGACTTCGATCGCCTCGGCCTCGGCCCGGACGAGCTGCGCGACGGGGCCGAGGTCGTCGTCGGCGGCGGCTGCGACTGGTACCCGGGCAGCGCCAGCGCCTCGCCGCGGCTCTCGTTCCGGGTCAGGGAGCTG
>JALZEZ010000504.1 GCA_030861775.1 Actinomycetota bacterium | reverse complement strand
GAGCAGGGCGGCGAGCGTGACGACGTCCGCGGCCACCTCCACCGGTGCGACCAGCGGCGCCCGGCGAAGGCCGGACTCGAGCGAGCGCCGGGCGATCGTGCGCGCGTAGGGCGCGGCGAGCGCCAGCGGCATCGGCGAGCGGCGAACCGCCGCCGCGGCGGCGCCCAGCAAAGCCAGGTCGAACTCGAGGCTCCGCCGGCTCAGGAAGAGGCCCGCGACGAGGCGCGTCCGGCGCAGCTCCGGCACGCGCTCGACCAGCATCGGGAAGCCGGCCGCGCCCGATCGCGCCCGCACGTACCCCAGCGGGCCGCGTCCTCGCACCGCGTGCTCGACCACAGCGCTCTCGCAGAACGCGCTCCGGGCGCCCGCGCGGCGGGCCCGCCACCCCAGCAGCACGTCCTCGCCGAACGGCGCGGCGAGCGGGTCGTCGATCGGGTCCTCGAAGCCGCCGGCCGCCTCGAACACCGAGCGTCGCACGAAGAGGTTGGCGGTCTGGTAGAGGCCGTCGTCGGCGGAGACCCACAGCGCGCGGTCGAACGGCCCCATCGTCACCGCCCCGTCGGGCACCACCCGCCCCTGGACCAGGTCCGCGCCGGCACGCAGGGCGCGCAGGCCGGAGGCCAGCCAGTCCTCGCGCGGGAAGCAGTCCGCGTCCGTGAACGCCAGGATCTCCCCGCGGGCGGCAGTCACCCCGTCGTTGCGCGCCTCCCCGGCGAGCCCGTGCTCCTCCCGGCGCACCACCCGCACGGACCCCGGAACCCCCTCGAGCACGCTGGCGGTCCCGTCGGAGGACCCGTTGTCCACCACCACGACCTCGAACGGCTCGTCCAAGCGCTGCCGCGACAGGGCGTCGAGCGTCCGCCCGAGCGTGTCCGCTGCGTTCCAGGCGGGAACGATGACAGTGACCGTCACGCCCTGTATCCTTCCGCCTTCGACATAGCCGTTCGCATCGAGAGGGGTGGAGGGACATGGCCCTGTGAAACCCCGGCAACCATCCGCTTACGCGGAAACGGTGCCAATTCCATCAGGCCGCCAAGGCAACGGCCTGGGAGATGTGGCAGAGCGTCAAGGCTCCGTCACAAGCGAAAGCGGCGGAGACACGGGACGCTAAGGAGGCTGTGAAATGCCGGCCACGGCACTGAAGTGCAAGGAATGTGACGAGAGGTACGCCCTCGAGGCGCTGTTCGTATGCGATCGCTGCTTCGGCCCGCTCGAGGTGGAGTACGACCTGAGCGGACTCGACCCCGCCGAGACTCGGCGCCGGATCCAGGCCGGGCCCCGCTCGATCTGGCGCTACGCCGACTTCCTGCCGTTCGACCGCCCGCCGCGGTCGGCCCTGGGCGCCGGCACGACTCCGCTGGTGCGCGCCGACCGGCTGGCCGCCAAGCTCGGCCTCCGCGAGGTCTGGGTCAAGAACGACGCGGCCAACCCGACGCACTCGTTCAAGGACCGCGTCGTCACCGTGGCGCTGGCGAAGGCCCAGGAGCTGGGCTTCCAGGTCGTGGCCTGCGCCTCCACCGGCAACCTGGCCAACGCCGTGGCCGCCCACGCGGCGGCCGCGGGCCTCGAGTCGTACGTCTTCATCCCGGCCGACCTCGAGGAGCAGAAGGTCCTCGCCACCGGCGTCTACGGGACCAACCTCGTCGCCGTGCGCGGCTCGTACGACGACGTGAACCGGCTCTGCACCGAGCTCACGGCCGACCACGAGGACTGGGCGTTCGTGAACGTGAACATGAGGCCCTACTACTCGGAGGGGTCGAAGACGCTCGGCTTCGAGATCGCCGAGCAGCTCGGCTTCGAGCTGCCGGACCGGGTCGTCTGCCCGGTCGCGTCCGGGTCGCTGTTCACCCGGATCGCCCGCGGTTTCGAGGAGTGGGTCGAGGTGGGACTGCTCGAGGGCGAGCTGCCGGTCTTCAACGGCGCCCAGGCGGACGGCTGCGCGCCGGTCGCCGATGCCTTCGAGGCCGGCTCCGACATCTGCCGCCCCGTGAAGCAGCCGGAGACGATCGCCAAGTCGCTCGCCATCGGCAACCCGGCCGACGGGCCGTACGCGCTGGACCTGGCGCGGCGCTCCGGCGGCGGGATCGACTCGGTCACCGACGAGGAGATCCGCGACGGCATCCGCCTGCTGGCCGAGACCACCGGCATCTTCACCGAGACCGCCGGCGGCGTGACCACCGCTGTCCTGCGCAAGCTCGCCGAGCGCGGCGACATCGGGCGGGACGAGCGCGTGGTCCTGGTCATCACCGGTGAGGGGCTGAAGACCCTCGACGCCGTCCGCGGCACCTTCGAGTCGAGCGAGATCGAGCCGAGCTCGAAGGCCTTCGAGGAGGCGTTCCCGGCACCCGTCGCGGCCGGTGCTTAAGATCACCGGTCCATGAGCGTCACGGTCAAGATCCCGACCCAGCTCCGCGCGGTGACGGGCGGCGAGGCGGAGGCCAACGTCGAGGACGCGCGCACCGTCGGCGAGGTGCTCGACGGGCTCTACGACCGCTACGACGGGCTCCGCGACCGCATCGCCGAGGACGGTGACCTGCGCCGGTTCGTGAACGTCTACGTCGCGGGCGAGGACATCCGCTTCCTCGACGGGCTGGACACGCCGGTCGAGGACGGCGACGAGGTCACGATCCTGCCGGCCGTCGCCGGCGGCTAGGCCACCGCGCGGGCGGCCGCGCCCTTGCCGCTAGCCGACTACCTGGCCGGCCTGGCGTTCTTCGCGGTCACGGCCGGCTCGGCCGTGACC
>JALZEZ010000044.1 GCA_030861775.1 Actinomycetota bacterium | reverse complement strand
GCCCGGGCCAGCCGCTCCCAGCCGCGGCGCGCGGCGGCGTCCCGCACGGCGCGCACGGCCAGCGCGCCGAAGGCGGCGTAGAGGACGAGGAACGGGAAGTCGAGCCACAGCGACTGCCGCGCGGCGTCGCGCCCCTCGTCGCCCCATTCGGCGAGGATCTCGCCCGCCTCCTCCTCGGTCCAGGCGAACGAGAGCGAGGCGAGCCCCGGCCCGCCCTCGTCCCACATGCGGTCGTCGAGCCCGGCGAGCGGCACGAGCAGGACGACGAGCGCGCCGAACAGGATCCACATCGCGCGCCCGCGGGTCATGCGCGGGATTGTGCCCGCCGCGCGGACGGGTACGGGAGATTCGTGACCTCGGACGCCGCGGTCCGGACGCGGCCGGCGCGGCCGGCGGACGCCGGCCGGATCGCATCGATCTACAACCACGGCATCGCGGAGCGAGTCGCCACCTTCGAGACCCGCGAGCGCGACGCGGACGACGTCGCCGAGTGGCTCGAGGCCGGCGGCCGCTTCCCCGTGCTCGTCGCCGAGCGCGGCGGGGAGGTCGCGGGGTTCGGCCGGATCGGTCCCTACAGCGACCGCGAGGCGTACCGCGGCGTGGGCGAGCTACAGGTGTACGTCGACCCGGGCCATCGCCGGGCGGGGGTGGGCGGCCGGCTGGTCGCGGCCGTCGCGGACGAGGCGCGCCGGCAGGGCTACTGGAAGCTGATCGGGCGCCTGTTCACCACGAACGAGCCAATGCGGGCGCTGCTGGCGGGCCGCGGGTACCGCGAGGTCGGCGTGCACCTGCGCCACGGCCGCCTCGACGGCCGGTGGCGCGACGTCCTGGTGGTGGAGCTGCTGCTGGACCCCGGCTAGAGCCGCGCGTCGGCCACCATCGCGCCGAACAGCAGCGCCAGGTAGGCCAGCGAGAACAGGTAGAGCCGCAGCGCGCTGCGCCGGTCGGCGCGGCGGCGCAGCAGCACGGCGCCGCCGATGAAGCAGGCGCCCAGGACCACCGAGGCGCCCAGGTAGACCGTGCCGAACAGCCCGGCGCAGAACGGGAGCTGCGAGACCGCGTAGAGCAGCACCGTGTAGAGCAGGATCTGCTTGCGCGTCTCGCGCTCGCCCTTGACCACCGGCAGCATCGGCACGCTCGCGCGCGCGTACTCATCCTTCATCAGCAGCGACAGCGCCCAGAAGTGCGGCGGGGTCCAGTAGAAGACGATCGCGAACAGGTACACCGCGTTCCACGAGAGCCGGCCGGTCGTGGCGGTCCAGGCCGCCAGCGGCGGCACCGCGCCGGCGGCCCCGCCGATCACGATGTTCTGCACCGTCCGGCGCTTGAGCCACAGCGTGTAGACGAACACGTACCCGAGCAGGCCGGAGAGCGTGATCGCGGCCGTGAGCAGGTTCACCGTGGCCGCCATCAGCACGAACGAGAGGACGCCCAGGGCGATGCCGAACGCCAGCGCGACGCCCGGCGCGATCCGCCCGGAGGGGATCGGCCGCGTGCGCGTGCGGGTCATCACCGCGTCGATGTCGCGGTCGAGGTAGTGGTTGATCGCCCCCGCGCCGCCCGCCGAGAGCGAGCCCCCGACGCAGGTGAGGACGACCGTGGAGAGGGCGGGGTCGCCGGCCACGTACATCGTCGTGACCGTCGTGAACAGCAGCAGCGACTGCACCTTCGGCTTCGTCAGCGTCACGAAGTCGGCCGCGCGGGCCCGTGTGCGTACCGCCTCCATCAGGCGGGCACCCGAGCCGGCTCCGGCACGCGGTAGAGCTGCATGGTCAGCATCGACGAGGCGGCCCACAGTAACGCCCCGAGCGTGAGGTGGGCGAGGATCAGGACCTCGTACTCCTCGAGCCACACGTTGAGCGCGCCCACCACGAGCTGGACTGCGAGCAGCGCGCCCAGTGCGGCCGCGGTGCGGTTCAGCCCGAGCCGCCGCCGCAGGGTCATCACGATCAGGGCGACGATCGCGATCGTGGTCAGGTACATCAGCACCCGGTGGGTCAGGTGGATGTCCACCAAGCGCGACTGGCCGAAGGGAAGGAAGCCGTCGTTGCAGGTCGGGAACTCGCGCCCGCAGGCGTGGTGCGCGCCGTCGCCGAGCTTGTAGTCGGGGCGACCGTACTTCTGGGTCCCCGCCATGTACCCCCCGGCCACGATCGTCAGCAGGACCATTACCTGCACGCCGATGGCGAAGCGCCGGTACCCGCGCGAGGTCTCCGGCACCGGAGCCCCGATCACCTCCGGGCGCGACGCGCGCCAGGTGTAGATCAGGAGCGCGAGGATGATCATGGCCAGCCCGAGGTGAGCGGCCACCAGCTCCTCGTCGAGGTTCTCCTCGACGGTGGCCCCGCCGAGCAGCCCCTCCGCGACCACCAGCGCGAACGTGGCGGTGGTGGCGCGCACGAGCCCCCGGTGCTCCCGGTGGCGGCGCCGGGCCAGGATCAGCAGCGACAGCGCGAGCAGCCCGACCGCGGAGGCCACCGTGCGGTGCGCGTACTCGATCGCGGTGTGGATCGACGCGCCGGGGATCACGTCGCCGTTGCAGAGCGGCCAGCCGTGGAAGCCGCTGTCGCCGGGGCCGCAGCCCAGGCCGGAGTCCGAGACGCGCACCACGCCGCCCAGGACCACCAGCGCGAAGGTGAGCACCAGCGTGACGAGCGCCAGCCGCCGGAACCCCCGTGAGGGCACGGTCACGTGCTGCCGGTGGTGACCGGCTGGGCGACGGTCTCGGCCGGCGGCTTGGTGCCGCGCGCCACCTCGCGCCGGATGTCCTTCATCGGCTCGACCGAGCGCACCCGCGGGACCACGTCGAAGTTGTTCTCAGGCGGCGGCGACTGCGTGAACCACTCGAGCGTGTTCGCCTTCCACGGGTCGTTGCCCGCCTTCGGCCCGACCTTGACGCTGTAGATCACGTTGATCACGGTCACCACCACGCCGATGCCCAGGACGAACGAGCCGACCGTCGAGAGCAGGTTGTAGCCCTCCCAGCCGGCCGACTCCGGGTACCAGTAGATCCGCCGCGGCATGCCGTCGAGCCCGGCCGAGTGCTGGATCAGGAAGGTCATGTTGAACCCGACGAACATCAGCCAGAACGAGAGCTTCCCGACGCGCTCGTTCATCATCCGGCCGGTGATCTTCGGGAACCAGTAGTAGAGCCCGGCGAAGATCCCGAAGACCGAGCCGCCGAACAGCACGTAGTGCATGTGGGCGACGACGAAGTACGTGTCGTGCAGGTACCAGTCCACCGGGAAGATCGCGAGGATCACGCCGGAGATGCCGCCGACCACGAACGTGGACAGGAAGCCGGCGGCGAAGTAGAGCGGGGTCTTGAAGACGATCGTCCCCCGCCACAGCGTGGCCAGCCAGTTGAAGATCTTTATGCCCGTCGGCACCGCGATCGCGAACGACGCCAGCATGAAGAAGGCGAGCACCACCGTCGCGGTCGGCGTTGTGAACATGTGGTGCGCCCACACCAGCATGCCGAGGAACGCGATCGCCGCGGTGGAGGCCGCGATCGCCTTGTAGCCGAAGATCGGCTTGCGGGCGAACACCGGCAGGACCTCCGAGATCATCCCGAACGCGGGCAGGACCATGATGTAGACCTCGGGGTGCCCGAAGAACCAGAACAGGTGCTGCCACAGCATGGGGTCGCCGCCCGCGGTGTTGTCGAAGAAGGCGGTGTCGAAGTGGCGGTCGGTGAGCAGCATCGTGACCGCGGCCGCGACCACCGGCAGGGCCAGGATCAGCAGGTAGCTGTAGATCAGCACCGTCCACACGAACAGCGGCATGCGGCCCCAGCTCATGCCGCGCCCGCGCATGTTGTGGATCGTGGCCGTGAAGTTGATCGCGCCGACGAGCGACGACAGCCCCGTGAGGTGGATCATGAATATCCACGCGTCTATGCCGCCGTCGGGTAGGAAGGCGTCGTCCGAGAGCGGCGCGTACGAGGTCCAGCCGCCGCTCGGGGGCGTGAAGAAGATCGACATGTAGAAGGCCACGCCGCCGAACAGGAACAGCCAGTAGGAGAATGCGTTCAGGCGCGGGAAGGCCATGTCGCGCGCGCCGATCATCAGCGGCACGAGGTAGTTCGCGAACCCGGCCAGCACCGGCACGATGAACAGGAAGATCATCGTCGAGCCGTGCATCGTGACCAGCGAGTTGTAGGTCCGCGGCTCGAGCAGGGTGGCGTCGGCGCCCGAGAGCTGGAGGCGCATCAGCAGCGCCTCGACGCCGCCCAGCAGGAAGAAGACGAACGTCGTGACCAGGTAGAGGATCCCGATCTTCTTGTGGTCGGTCGTGGTCAGCCACGACGTCCACCCGGTCGGGCGCTCCTTGATCCCGTGCAGGATGACCTCGGGGCTGCCCGGGGCCACGGTGGCGGGGGTCGTCGGAGGCGCGGCCGTCGTCATCGAGTCAGTTCTCCCCTCTGACCTGGCGCTGGAGCGACAGGTACGCCTGTGACTTCTGGATGTCGGCGATCTGGCGCTCCTGCCAGGCCGCGAACTCGTCGGCCGGCAGCGCGATCACGCGCGCGCGCATGTCGGCGTGGTTGTCGCCGCAGAGCTCGGCGCACTCGCCCCAGTACTCGCCCGGCTCGTCGATGCGGAACCAGGTGTCGTTGGTGTGGCCCGGCGTGGCGTCGCTCTTCGGGCCCAGCTCGGGGATCCACCACGAGTGGACCACGTCCGAGGACGTGATCTTCAGGACCACCGTGATGCCCACCGGCACGTACAGGTCGTGGTAGCTGAAGAGCTGCTTGGTGCCCGGCGCGTCGTAGTCGTAGCGCCAGAGGTACTGCTGGCCGTTCACCCGCACGGTGAGCTTCTTGCCGCCCGGCACCTCGGCCTGGCCCAGCGCGGCCATCTTCAGGCCCGAGAGCTGGGCGTCCTCCTTCGAGGCCTGGGGGTTCTCGATGTCGCCCAGGTAGATGAACGTGACCGTCGTCAGCACCACCAGGAAGAGGGCGGCGCCGATCGTCCAGCTCACCTCGAGCGGGGTGTTGCCCCTGATCTGCGCCGGCGCCGGCCCGCCGCGGCGGTAGCGGAACTTGATCAGGCAGTAGACCAAGGTCCCCTCGACGATCACGAAGATGATCGCCCCCAGCGAGAGCCCCCACCAGTAGAGGGTGTTGATGTCGTCCGCGTTCGGGCTGCCGCCGTGCTCGGGGCTCGGCGCGGTCCACAGGACCAGCGCCGCGCCGATCAGCACGAGGACGAGCAGCCCCGTGCCGATCGCGGCTATCCGGCTCCAGTTGCGAGGTTCCTCGGGCAAGGAGCGCGGCATTCTATTGACGGGGCGGCCGTCGAGCCGCCCGGCCGGGGGCCGCCGCCATGCACGCTGGTTGTGGCCGCTATGACCCGGTGAACGCCGCCCGGCGCTTCTCCACGAAGGCCCCGACGCCCTCGAGGAAGTCGCTCGTGCGGGCCAGCCGGTGCTGGAGCTCCGCCTCCAGCGCGAGCTGGCCCTCCATGTCGGGGTAGAGCATCTTGTTCAGGGCCTCCTTCGACCCCGCGTAGGAGCGGGTGGGTCCGGCGGCGAGCTTCGCGGCCAGGGCCTCGGCCTCGGGGATCAGGCGGTCGTCGGGGTGGACGAAGTTGACCAGGCCCCACTCGAGCGCCCGGTGCGCGTAGATCCGCTCGCCCAGGAGCGCCATCTGGAAGGCGCGCGCCTTGCCCACGGCCGCGGGCACGAACAGCGTGGAGCCGCCGTCGGGCATCAGGCCGATGTTCACGAACGCCAGCCCGAAGTAGGCGGACTCGGCGGCCAGGACCAGGTCGCCGCACAGCGCCAGCGAGCAGCCGATCCCCACCGCCGGCCCGTTCACCGCGGTCACGACCGGCTTGGGCAGCCGCCGGATGGCCACGATCGCCGGGTGGTAGACCTCGTGGAGCTCCTTGCGGACGTTCGGGCCGCCGTCGTCGGGGTCGGCGTCGAACCCGGCCTTGAGGTCGGCGCCCGAGGAGAAGCCGCGCCCGGCGCCGGTGATCAGCACCGCGCGGACGTCGTCCTCCAGCGCCGGCCCCTCGAAGACGTCCTTCAGCGCGCCGCCGAAATCCGGGATCCAGGCGTTCAGCGTCTCGGGCCGGTTGAGGGTCACGCGGCCGACGCCGTCGCTGACCTCCCAGATGATTGTTTGGTCGCTCATGCGTGGTTTGTACACGTCCGCCGCGCTCCGTACGGTGACCCGCCGCCCGCGGCCACCGGGAGCCCGTAACTTGCCCCCATGCTCCTCGACAGCCTGGACTGGCTCGGGCACGCGTCGTTCCGGGTGCGCGCCGGGCGGAGGGTCGTCTACATCGACCCCTACCGCGTCGAGGACGGGCCGCCCGCCGACCTGATCCTGATCACCCACGGCCACTACGACCACTTCTCGCCGCGGGACGTGGAGCGGCTGTCGGGCGAGCGGACGATCGTGGTCGCGCCGCCGGCCGTGGCCGAGCGGGTCGGCGGCCGGGTGATCTCGCTCGCGCCGGGCGAGGGGATCGACGACCCGCTCGACGTGCGCGCCGTCGCCGCGTACAACACGTCCAAGCGCGACCCGGAGGGCAACCTCTTCCACCCGCGCGAGGCCGGCGGCGTCGGGTACGTGCTGAACGTCCGCGGCGAGCGGCTCTACCACTGCGGCGACACCGACGTGATCCCCGAGATGGACGAGGTGGCCGGGGTGGACGTGGCCCTGCTGGCCGTGAGCGGCGTCTACGTGATGACCGCCGCGGAGGCGGCCGAGGCCGCGCGTCGAATAGCCCCGCGGGTGGCGGTGCCGATGCACTGGGGCGAGCACATAGGGACGCGCGCGGACGCGGAGGCGTTCGCCGGTGCCGCTCCGGTCGAGGTTAAGATCCTGGAGAGGTCTGATGGATCGCACCCGTGAGGCTCTGCGCGTCATGGCTCGGGAGGATCCCGAGCTGGCAGCGCGTCTGATCGTCCAGACCCTCCCGGCGGCGGTGACGAAGCTGCCCCCGCCGATCGCGTACGAGATGACCGTGACCCCGCTGGGCACGTGGCGGGTGGTGGTGGACGAGAGCGGCGCGGCCGTGTCGCGCGCCGACGGCAACGGCGCGGGCGGCGACGGCGTCGACGGCGACGGCGCGCCCGCCGGCGAGCTCGACTTCCGCCTGATGACCGACGCCGAGGGCCTGGCCCAGATGGTCTCCGGCGGGAGCCCGCTGCGGCTGCTGCTCGGCGGCAAGATCCGCGTGCGCGGCAAGCGCAGGCGCGCGATGAAGCTGCGCGCGCTGGCGGAGGGGGAGGACCCGTCGCTGGCCGACGCGGTGCGCGCCGGTGCCGAGCTGGACCCCGACGCGGTCTTCCGGGCGCTGCCGTACATGATCGACCCGGAGTGGACGCGCGGCCACCGCTTCGTCGTGGCCTACGAGATCGAGGGCATCGGGCAGTGGTACGTGCACGTGAACGACGGCGAACGCGTCTCGGTGACCTACGAGGGCACCGCCGGCTCGGTGCTGCGGCTGTCGCCGGACACCTACCGCAGCCTGGTGGCCGGCGAGATCACCCCGTCCGCGGCGATGCGCGACCAGCTCACCAAGGCCACGGGCGACATCTACCCCGCCACGCTGCTCGGGCGCTGGATCGACCGCTCCCAGGGCCGCGACGACGCCGAGATGCGCCGCGAGGCCGCCCAGCGCGAGCTCCAGGAGAAGCGGCTCGGCTCCTGGGGGTCGCTGCCGGCCAGGGACGGGGACCTGCTCGACTACCAGCAGCTCTACGCGCTGTGGGAGCGCCAGAACTGGCGCGCGCACGAGCTCGACTTCTCGGTGGACCGCGAGCACTGGGTGGCCTCCCCCACGGAGGCCCAGGAGAACATGCTCTGGAGCCTGGGCTCGTTCTACATCGGCGAGGAGCGGGTGACCGCGGACCTGGCGCCCTTCCTGGGCGCGGCGCCGAACGGCGAGATCGAGGCGTTCCTCGCCACCCAGCTCGTGGACGAGGCCCGCCACGCCGTGTTCTTCGACCGCTACGGGGCCGAGGTGCTGGTGCTGAACGCCGAGGACCTGCGGGCGCGGATGCAGGAGGTCCAGTCGCTGATGCAGCCGGCCTGGTTCGAGGTCTTCGACGGCGGTCTGCGTGAAGTGGCACAGCGGATCCAGGCCCGGCCCGACGACTTCGACCTGTTCGTCGAGGGGATCACGACCTACCACCTGATCATCGAGGGCGTGCTGGCCACGACCGGCCAGCGGATGATCCTCGACTACAGCGAGCGCCACGGGCTGTATCCCGGGTTCTGCAAGGGCTTCGGCCTGGTCGAGCAGGACGAGCACCGCCACATCGCGTTCGGGATCCGCTTCCTGCGCGACGCGCTCGCCGACGACCCGTCGCGGGGCGAGATCGTGATGCGCAAGGTGCACGAGCTGGTGCCCAAGGCGATGCACGTCTTCCACCCGCCGTATGCCGACAGCGCGCACGAGTTCGTCTCCTACGGCTACCACTCGTCGCAGATCTACGGCTTCGCCTATCGCCGGCTCAATCGCCGCATGCAGATCCTCGGGCTCGAGTGCCCGACGGCCGAGGAGCTGATGCCGGGACCGATCGCCTCGGCGGACGAGGCGCGCGCGGCCGGCGTGCCGGTCTAGCGGGTGCGCACAGCGACCGTCGCGGCGCTGCTCGCGCTCGCGCTCGCCCTGCTGCCGCCGGCGGCGTACGCGGCCTCCGGGACCACGTCGTACCGCGGCAACCCCGCTCACGACGGCCACGCGGCGGGCGCCGATCCGCCGGCGCGGGCGAAGCTCCGCTGGTCGTACCGCCTGCCGCCCTACGCGCAGCCGCCGCTGGCGGTGGGCAACCGGGTCTTCGTCGCGACCCACCGCTACGCCGACGGCGATCCGCCGTCGCGGATCACGGCGATCGACGCGCGCTCCGGGAGGCGGCTGTGGGAGCGCTCGGTCTCCCGCTCCCACGCCTCGATCGCCTACGACTCCGGCCGCATCCTGGCTCTGGACGAGTCGATCACGGCGTTCGCGTTCGACCCCCGCTCGGGCCGGCGGCTGTGGCGCCGGAGGCTCCCGAACCATCCGCTCTCCACGAGCCGACTCCGCTCCGGCTCGATCCCGGTCGCGGCGCGCGGCCTCGTGCACTTCAGCGTCTACAGCGGCGTCCAGTCGTACTACATGATCACGCTCGACGCGAGGACGGGCGCCACGCGCTGGATCGAGAGCACGCCCTTCAGCGACGGTCCGCCAACGGTCGCCGGCGGCCGCGTCTTCCACAGCGGCTCGTGCGAGGACGCGAACGCGCGCGTCGCGGCCACCGGCGAGCTCAAGTGGTGGCGCGGCGCGGCATGCGGGGCCGGCGGCGGCTTCCCGGTCGCATATCGCGACAGCGTCTTCGTGAGCTCCGGCGCCGCCCAGCGGACCCGCCTCGACGCCGAGACGGGCGAGGCACGCGACGTGTGGAGCTCGCACGGCGCGCCGGTGCTCGCGGGGAACACCGGGGTCTTCGGGACGCCCGAGGGAAGCTGGCGCGCCGTGGACATGCCGACCGGCCGCACGCTCTGGACGCGCGGGCGGGCCCTGGGCATCGACGACGTCCTGATCGCCGGATCCACGGTCGTCGTGGCCGACGGGAAGGGCCGCCTCGACGCGCTCGAGCTCGCCACGGGCCGCCGCCGCTGGCGCCTCGCGGTACCCGAACGAGCCGGCCCCGAGCCGAGGGTGCCGTGGCTCGCCGCAAGCGGCCGCCACGTCGTGGTCGTCGTCGGCCGCTGGGCCTTCGGATACGGGCCCTCTTGAGCGGTTAGCATCCGCCCCAGGCAGGACTCGCGACACCTGGAGGTGGCCCAGTGACGACCTTCGAGCAGGTCTACTCGGAGACCGGTACCAACGCGCGCATGACCCTCGGCAACGCATCGCTCGCCGGCGAGCTCGTGATCAACTCGCACGGCGATGACGGCCAGGGCCGCACGATCGCCTGGGGGGCCTTCTTCTACGACGGCGACACGGGCGTCCTCACCATCGGCGACATGCAGATGGGGCTGCCCGGCAAGATGATCCTGGGCTCGCTCGGCGATGGCGAGGGGCAGATCGTGCTCGACGCGTCCAACGCCCGCGCCACCCTCGGGGGCAACGGCAACGGCACCGTGAAGCTCAAGAACCGGTTCGACAAGCAGACGGTCAGCATCGAGGGCGAGCACGGGAAGCTGCTGCTCGGCGGCGAGGACGAGGACGGAGACGTCAGCGTCAAGAACGGCGCCAACCAGGTCGTGGCCACGATCGGAGGCCAGAACGCCCAGCTCACGCTGGGAGGCAACGGCGCGAACGGGACCGCGATCGTCAAGGCCGCGGGCGGCGAGGAGACGGTTCGCCTCGAGAGCGCGGGGAACGTGGTCCTCGGCGGCGGGGGCCAGGACGGCGACATCACGATCAAGAACGCGTCCGGGGACGTGACGTTCTCCGTGAACGGCGGCGGCGCCGACATCAGGGTCGGCGGGCCGGGGGCCAACGGCGACGTCATCGTCAAGAACAACAGCGACATCGAGACGATCAAGATGACCGGCGCGGACGGCGACATCACGTTCCTCAACGCCGACGTGGCCGAGGACTTCGAGGTCGACGACTCCGTCGTCTCCGAGGCGCTGCCGGGGACGGTGATGACCGTCGGCGAGGACGGCAGGCTCGCGCCGAGCGAGGGCGCGTACGACCCGCGCGTGGTCGGCGTGCTGGCCGGCGCCGGCGACTACCGGCCGGGCATCGTGCTCGACCGCAACGGGGGCGAGCACCGGCGGCCGCTGACGATGGTCGGCAAGGCGTTCTGCCGCGTCGAGGCCGAGAGCGGCCCGATCGCAGTGGGCGACATGCTCACCACGAGCGAGCTGCGCGGCCACGCGATGAGGGCAACCGACCGCGAGCGAGCGTTCGGCGCTGTGATCGGGAAGGCGCTCGCGCCCTGCAGGGGCGCCGCGGGGCTCATCCCGGTCCTCGTCGCGCTCCAGTAGGGGGGCCGGGTCATGCCGATCAGCGTGAAGCAGGACGTCAAGCCCATCTACGGGTTCGGCAGTCGGTTCAAGCTCGGGGACACCCCGATCGGGCCGCCGCACCTCCCGCCCACGATCCAGCAGGTGGGCGGCAAGTACCTGGAGTACGTCAGGGGCCCCGTCGCCGACCAGAACTGGGCGGAGTTCCTGAACGCGTGGGACCTCGTGGGCCTCTCGGGCTCGAAGACGAAGCGGGAGATCCTCAAGGCGATCGCGCGGAAGTACAACATGCTGGCGTCCGAGGAGGCGACCTTCGACGACCTCTGGGAGATCGCCAGCGACGCCGACGAGTTCAAGAAGAGCTCCAAGAAGAAGATCGAGGAGGACCTCGCCACGGCGTACAAGCACGCCGCCAAGCTCGCCGACGGCGGTGACGTGGACAAGAGGACGTTCTCCAGGGTCGTGGAGCGGCATGGGGAGCGGTACGTGGTGTTCTCGGACCACCACATGACCGACTTCGCCAACAAGCCGAACTTCTTCGGCGACTTCAACGAGAGGCTGTACCTGGCCGTGCTCGAGCACTACGCGTCGGAGACGGACTTCACCCTCGTCGAGAACGGCGACGTGGAGGAGTGCGTCATCTACGAGCCGACGCCGAAGGACGCGGCCACGCGCGCCCGCCAGGCCCCCGGCAAGAGCGCCTTCCCGATCGTGGGGAACGAGAAGTGGGCGGAGTTCCTCGACACCCGCTACGAGCAGCGCAATGACAACCTCGACCTCATCTTCAAGCGCTTCGGGGGCTACTACGAGCTGGTGCGCGAGGGCTTCGTCGACAGGAAGCGCTACGTGAGGCTCACCGGCAACCACGACACCTACCTGGACGACGGCCCGCGCGAGCGGGCGCTCATGGAGCGGATCGAGACCAAGCTGGGCATCGAGGTCCACGACGTGTGCCGGATCGCGCGGAAGAAGAGGCCGGTCGAGTACCTGATCATGCACGGGCACCAGTTCGACTCGGTGTCCACGCAGCACGGCGAGACGCCGTGGGCGAAGAGCCTCGGCGAGGTCTACTCGGAGTGCCTCTCGTGGGGGTTCGAGGGGCCGGACCGGTTCTGGCCGGAGGCGGACTCCAAGAAGTGGTTCATCGGCGGCCAGCCCTACACCAACGTGCTCGCCGTCGAGGAGCCGGAGGAGTACCAGGGCGAGGCCGTCTTCGAGGGGGTGCTGGGCGACGGCGGGTGGGACCTGGTGAACAACGAGGCCGACCGGATCAAGGAGGACACGCGGGGCTTCCTCGAGAGCCTGCTCGACGTCGAGATCGCCTGGGAGTACTTCGAGAACTCGAACGCCTTCGAGGCGCTCATGCTCGAGATCTGGACCGGCGACGAGCTCTACAAGGCCCGTCACATGGACGAGGTCTCGCTCTGCAACGACTACCAGGCCGAGTTCGTGAAGCGCTCGAGCGAGCCGGTTCCGGCGCTGGTGCTCGGGCACACGCACGAGCCGCGCCACCAGGCGGTGACCCCCGGCACCGCGCGCAGGGCCCCCTGGTACCTGAACTCGGGCTCGGCGGGCCGCTACCAGAACCTGATCTGGTGCGTCGAGATCCTCGAGGACGAACACCGGATCTGCTCGTGGTCGAACGTGAACGAGCGGCTGCGGAAGATCGTGTGGAAGCCGGAGATAGACGAGCACGAGAAGAGCGTGCTCGTCCACCTGGACATGACCGACGAGGGGCCTGTCTAGAGCCAAGTCGCCGCCGGGGAAACGACGGATGCGGGTCCCCGTTTTGGGGTTCTTCACACGTAAAGACACCTTTTCTGCAAAGGGGGGGTTGACAGACCTCCGGGCCGATGTTTAGGTCGTCTTAATGCCGGGGTTGACCCGGCTTATCTGGTCCGTACCACCTGCGCGTCGGCCCTCCCCCTCGCGCGGACAGGGGAACTTCTTTGCCGGACTCGCAACGGCGCGCGGTGCCGCGCGCACGCATGCACGGATGGCGTTTGATCGCGCTGATGGTCGCCGCGGTCGTGCTGGCCGTATGCGTCGCCGTGAGCGTCTCGAGCTCGACGTCCGCGCGTCCCGGCCAGCCGTCGCCGCCGGTCCCGTTCGACCCTGAGACGTCCGCCTCCGAGGCCGACGAGATCCGGGTCGCCCAGGAGCGCGAGAAGGCGCGGCGGGCGACGCCGGAGGCGCGCGAGGACCGCAGCCGCTCGCGTGAGGCCTACAGGCGCCTCTCGCCGCGCGACGCGGCCGAGCTCGCCGTGGACCGCTTCGCGCAGCTCTTCTCACCGGCCGACGGCCGCCTCCTCCAGCTCCACGACGGCGAGAAGGTCAAGCGCTACCTCGGCGACCACGCGGCGCTCGTGGACGTGCCCGGGCAGTCGTCGTCGGTCCTCGTCGAGAGCATGCTCCCGCTGCGTGCCGAGGACGAGGGCGGGGACCTGGCGCCGGTCGACCTCGACCTGACCGAGCGCGGCACGGGCTTCGAGCCGCGCAACCCGCTCTCCGAGGTCAGCTTCTCGCGCTCGCCGCGCAGCGCGCTGAACATGCCGGGGCTGGGCACGGTCGGGCTCCGGACGAACGCCGCCGCCGACGGCTTCCGGGTCCGCAACGAGGTCTTCTACGGCGAGGCCGAGACCGACACGGACATGTGGGTCAAGCCGGCCCCGGGCGGGGCGGCGCTCGCGTTCCAGCTCCGCTCGGACGCCAGCCCGGAGCGGCTGCCGCTCGATCTCGACCTGCCCGGCGACGTCGAGCTCGAGCGCGACGGGCGGAGCGGCGCGGTGGCCCTGGTCAAGGACGACGAGATGGCCGGCGTCATCGGCGCCCCGTCCGCCTTCGACGCCGAGGGGCACCCCGTCGAGACCTCCTGGCGGCTCGACGGCCGCAACCTGGTCCTCGCGGTGCCCCACCGCGACGCGGACGTGCGCTACCCGCTCGCGGTCGACCCGGTCGTCGAGTACTGGGACCTGCGCAGCGAGACGCCCGGCGCCAACTACCAGCCGGTCGGCTGGGACTACTTCGAGAGCGACCCGGTCTGCAACGAGACGCCGACCCAGAACGGCCAGTGCGGCTCCTTCTGGCACATGCTCTACAACGACACCGGCACCGCCGACGGCACGGCCTACACGAACGGCCGCGGCCTGTTCATCCGCCGCAACGCGGGCGGCAGCTACGCGGACGGCGAGTACGCCCAGTACTACTACACCTCCCCGC
>JALZEZ010000503.1 GCA_030861775.1 Actinomycetota bacterium | reverse complement strand
GTCACGGCCGACGCGGTCCGCGCATTGCTCCGCGAGGGGCTGGTGGAGCGGACGCCCGGCGGCAGGCTGCGCCGGACTCGCGCCCGCTCCGCCCGCGCGCGGGCAGGCGCCGCCTAGAGCCTGACCTCCTCGGCCATCGCCGCCTCGAGTCCCATGTACTCGAGGCGGCTCGCCTGGATCTCAGTGGACCACTCGAGCGCGATCTGCATGCGCTCCTCGGGGGTGGTGTCGACCAGCGGCCGCCCCTCGATCAGCTCGTAGTCGCCGATGACGTGCCCGTGCTGCTCCAGGCCCTCCTGGAACAGCTTCTCGCGCGCGTAGACGATCTCGGCGGTGGGGAGGGTGGCCCAGATCTGCCGGCCCTCGGCCACCAGCTCGACCATGCGGTCCTTGTCGCCGGGATTGTTCTGCACGTGCTCCCGGATCACCCAGCTCCCGACGGAGAGGTGGCGGATCTCGTCGACGCACGCGCCGCGCTCGATGTCGGCCGTGGCCGGGCTGAACGGCTTCCACTTGCGCTCGCTGAGCTCGGACGTCGGGGCCAGCACGCCCTCGAGCAGGATGGTGATGATCACGACCGTGTCGATGAACCAGGTGCCGGCTTCCTTGCCGTTCTGAAACTGAGGCCAGCCCCAGTCCCAGAGCGGCTTGATCAGCTTGATGGCGTCCGGGCGGGCCAGCCGCTCGACCGTGTCGAGCAGCTCCTCGCGCGGCACCCCCAGGTCGAGCAGGTGATCGCGGAAGGTCTCGGCGTGGCGCGCCTCGTCGAGGGTCTGGGTGGCGAAGAACTCCATCGTCCGCACCTCGGGGGCGGAGGCTGAGGCGAGCGCGCAGATCCTGACCGCCTCCCACTCGGTCAGGGAGCGGAAGGCGAACTCGACCATGAGGCTGTCGCGCAGCGGGCCGGGCGCGCGAAGGTAGTCCGGCACCTCCGAGCCCGGTCGCTTCCCGCGGTCGAGCCCCATCCACGCCCCCTGGGCGACCGAGTCGATCCACCACGGGATGTTGCACTCGTCCGGGCTCAGCTCGTACTCCATCGAGCCCTCCATCACCCCGGGGGCGCGCTGGAAGTCGGCGTGTACGGGAATCTCCTTCGTTTTATCCATCACTCTCTCCTCACCATCGACTAACAGTGAATTTCACTATCCACACTCTTCAACTATTAGTGTATATTCACTTCAAGGTGAGGGGTGAAAGTAATAGTGACCGCCGGGTGGCGATCACCGGGATGGGGGCTGTCACCCCGATGGGGAGGGGATACGACGCCCTGCTGGACCGCTGGCTCGCGGGCGAGGTGGCGGGCTCGGCCGGCGTGGCTCCGTGCACCGGCTTCGACCCCGCCGAGACGATGACCGCGAAGGAGATCCGCCGCAGCGACCGGCTGACGCAGTTCGCGGTCGACGCGAGCACGCAGGCGGTGGCCGAGGCCGGCTGGGACGAGGGCCTGCCCGCCCCGCCCGAGCGGATCGGATGCGTGATCGGCACCGCCTTCGGGGGACTCGACAGCGTCCAGCGCGAGCTGGAGCGCTTCAACGAGCGCGGCCCCAACTCGGTCTCCCCGCTCGCCATGCCCCGCTGCATGCACAACGCGACCGTGTGCGCGCTGGCGATGCGGCTGGGCCTGCATGGCGCGACCCACTCGGTCGTCTCCGCGTGCGCCTCGGGCACCGATGCCGTGGGCACCGGCCTGCGCTGGATCCGCGAGGGATACGCCGACGCGGTCGTGGCCGGCGGCACCGACGGGTCGGCGACGGACTTCATCGTCTCCTCGTTCCGCATCGTCGGAACGCTCACCCGGTCGGGCCTGGCCCGCCCGTTCGACGCCAAGCGCGACGGCTTCGTCATGGGGGAGGGGGCCGGGGTGTTCACGCTCGAGCTGATGGAGCTGGCCGAGGAGCGCGGGGCCCCGATCCTGGGCGAGGTCCTCGGCTACGCGGGCAGCTCGGACGGCCTGCATCCCACCAGTCCGGACCCGAGCGGCCGGTACGCGGCGCAGTGCATACGGGCCGCGCTCGACGACGCCGGGGTGCGGCCGGAGGACATCACCTACATCAACGCCCACGGGACCGGGACCGAGATGAACGACCGCAGCGAGACGCTGGCGATCAAGGCCGCGCTCGGGGAGGCGGCTCGCGACGTCCGCATCTCGTCGACGAAGTCGGTCATCGGCCACTCGATGGGCGCGGCCGGCGCGGTCGAGGCCGGCGTCACCCTGCACGCGCTGAGGCGCAGGGTGATCCCCCCGACGCTGAGCCTCGACCAGCCGGACGAGGGGCTGGACCTCGACTACGTCCCGTTCGGGACCGAGGGCCCGCCGCCGGAGTCCGGCTCGAACGGCCGGATCGTCGCCCTCTCGAACTCGTTCGGCTTCGGGGGCCACAACACCGTCCTCTGCCTGGCGGCGCATGCGGCCTGACGCGGTCATCTACCCCGACGACTTCTGGGGCGCCGTCGACGTCCCGTTCCACCGCCGGCTCGGCGTGCGCTTCACCCGGCCCGATCCGCACAGCCCCGGGTCCGTGAGCCTGCCCGCGTCCGAGGAGCTGACCGGGCCGGACGGCCGCCACTCGGCCGCCGCGGCGTACGCCGTCGCCGAGATGGCCGCCGGGATCGCGGTCTGCGAGTGCCTGCTGCCTCACGTGCAGGACCGTCTGGACAGCGAGCTGCCGGCGATGCTCACCACCGCCGGCAGCTTCCGCGAGCGCGGGCCCGCGGCCGGCGACCTGCGCGCGGAGGCCCGCGTGG
>JALZEZ010000221.1 GCA_030861775.1 Actinomycetota bacterium | reverse complement strand
CCGGCGGCGCGGCCGGCTTCGACTCGCCGGGCCTGACCGCGACGGTCGGCGACGACTCCACCACCACCTTCCGGGCCACCGCCACGGACGCGGCCGGGAACACCTCCGCCTGCTCGACCGACTCGATCGAGTACGTCGAGGACTCGACGGCGCCGGACGCGCCGACGATCACCGACACCGACCCCGACTCGCCGGCGAACGACAACACTCCGCTCGTCAAGGGCACCACCGGCGGCGGGAGCCCGGTGTCGGTCAAGGTCTACGAGACCGCCGCCTGCACCGGCGGGTCCACCGACGGGACCGTCGCGGCATTCACCGGCAGCGGGATCGAGGTGACCGTCGCCCAGGACGCGACCACGGCGCTCAGCGCTCGCGCGGTCGACGCCGCCGGCAACGAGTCCAGCTGCTCGAACACGATCGACTACGTCGAGGACTCGACCGCGCCGGGTCTCCCGACGCTCGACGACACCGACCCCGACTCGCCGGCGAACGACAACAACCCGGAGATCGAGGGCACGGCCGAGAGCGGCTCGACGGTCAACATCTACACCACCTCGGATTGCTCCGGGTCGCCCGCGGCCACCGGCAGCGCGGCCGACTTCGCGTCGGGCGGCCTGACCGTGACGGTCCCCGACGACTCGATCAGGAGCTTCCGCGCCACCGCCACCGACGTGGCCGGCAACACCTCGGGCTGCTCGACCGACTCGATCGGCTACGTCGAGGACTCGACGAGCCCGGACAAGCCGTCGATCACCGACACCGACCCGGACTCGCCGGCGAACGACAACAACCCTGAGGTCAAGGGCACGGCCGAGGACGCCTCGACCGTGGAGGTCTTCAAGAACGGCGACTGCTCCGGCTCCCCGGCGGCGAGCGGCAGCCAATCGAGCTTCGCCTCGCCCGGGATCACGGTCAACGTGACCGGCGACACCACCACGACCCTGACCGTCCAGGCCACCGACGCCGCCGGCAACGAGTCGCCGTGCTCCGACCCGGTCGACTACGTCGAGGACTCGACCGCCCCCGACGCCCCGGCGATCACCGACACCGACCCCGATTCGCCGGCCAACGACGACACCCCGCTCGTCAAGGGCACCACCGGCGCCGGCTCGCCGACCGCGGTGCGCGTCTACGAGAGCGCCGACTGCACCGGCGGCTTCACCGCGGGCACCGTCGCCGCCTTCACCGGAAGCGGGATCGAGGTGACCGTGGCCGAGGACGCGAGCACGCCGCTCAGCGCCCGCACCGTCGACCCGGCCGGCAACGAGTCCACCTGCTCGAACTCGATCACCTACGTCGAGGACTCGACCGACCCCGCCGCGCCGGCGCTCGACGACACCGACCCGGACTCGCCGGCGAACGAGAACAGCCCGGAGATCAAGGGCAGCGCGGAGAGCGGCTCGACGGTCAACCTCTACACGACCTCGGACTGCTCGGGCTCGCCCGCCGCGACCGGCAGCGCCGCGAGCTTCGCCTCGCCCGGGCTGACGGTGAGCGTGGCCGACGACTCCTCGACCACCTACCGGGCCACGGCCACCGACGCCGCCGGCAACGTCTCCGACTGCTCGACCGACTCGATCACCTACGTCGAGGACTCGACCGACCCGGCCAAGCCCTCGATCACCGACACCGACCCGGACTCGCCGGCGAACGACAACGACCCCGAGGTCAAGGGCACGGCCGAGGAGGACTCGACCGTCCAGATCTTCAAGAACGGAGACTGCTCCGGCTCGCCCGCGGCGAGCGGAGGCGAGGACACCTTCGAGTCCACCGGCATCACGGTGAACGTGCCGGACGACGCGTTCACCACGCTCACCGCCAAGGCCGTCGACGCCTCCGGCAACGACTCGGTCTGCTCCGACCCGTTCACCTACCGCGAGGACACCACCCTGCCCGCGGCGCCGAGCGTGACCGACACCGATCCGAACTCGCCGGCGAACGACAACAACCCCGAGGTGAAGGGCACGGCGCCGGCCAACTCGACCGTGAGCATCTACACCACGAGCGACTGCTCCGGGACCGAAGCAGGCACCGGCACGAGCACCCAGTTCGAGGGCGCCGGCATCACGGTCAGCGTGCCGAACGACTCGACCACGACCTTCCGCGCGAAGGCCACCAACGGCGCCGGTGACTCGTCCTGCTCGAGCACGTCGATCACCTACGTCGAGGACTCGACCGCGCCGGCTCTCCCGACCCTGGACGACACCGACCCCGACTCGCCGGCCAACGACAACAACCCCGAGGTGAAGGGCACGGCCGAGAGCGGCTCGACGGTCAACCTCTACACGACCTCCGACTGCTCGGGCTCGCCCGCCGCGACCGGGAGCGCGGCCGACTTCGCCTCGCCCGGCCTGACCGTGACCGTCCCGAACGACTCGATCAGGAGCTTCCGCGCGACGGCCACCGACGCGGCCGGCAACATCTCCGGCTGCTCGACCGACTCGATCGGCTACGTCGAGGACTCGACCAACCCGGCGAAGCCGTCGATCACCGACACCGACCCCGACTCGCCCGCGAACGACAACAACCCCGAGGTCAAGGGCACCGCCGAGGACGCCTCGACCGTCCAGGTCTTCAGGACGAGCGACTGCTCCGGCACCGCGGCCGCGAGCGGCAGCGCGGCGACGTTCGCCTCGCCGGGGATCACCGTGAGCGTGGCCGACAACTCGCCCACCCCGCTCAGCGTGCGCGCCACCGACGCCGCCGGCAACCAGTCCGCCTGCTCGGACGCCATGACCTTCATCGAGGACTCGACCGATCCCGCGCTCGCCACCGGCCTCTCCACGGTTCCGGCGTCGCCGAGCAACGCCAACGCGATCAAGGTCAAGGGGACGGCGGAGAACGGCTCCACGGTCGACCTCTTCACGACCTCCGACTGCAGCGGCACGGCGACCGCCACCGGCTCCGCCTTCGCCTTCAACAACAACGGGATCGACGTGACCGTTCCGTCGGACTCGAGCACCACCTTCAAGGCGAAGGTGAGGGACGCCGCCGGCAACGTGTCCGGGTGCTCGACCGCCTCGGTCACGTACGTGGAGGACTCGACCAAGCCGGACAAGCCCACCCTCAGCGACGTCGACCCCGACTCGCCGGCCAGCGACAACAGCCCAGAGGTCAAGGGCGGCGCCGAGAGCGGCTCGACCGTGAGGCTGTACGCCACCGCGGACTGCACCGGCACGCCCGCCGCGACCGGCAGCGCCGCGAGCTTCTCCTCACCCGGCCTGACGGTCACGGTGGCGAACGACTCGCAGACCACCTACCGCGCCACCGCAACCGACGCGGCCGGCAACACGTCGGACTGCTCGACCAGCACGATCACCTACGTCGAGGACTCGAACCCGCCGGCCGCGCCGTCGATCGACGACACCGATCCGAACTCACCCGCGAACGACGCGAGCCCCGAGGTCAAGGGCACCGCGGAGGTCGGCTCGACCGTCCAGGTCTTCAAGAACGGCAACTGCTCCGGCTCGCCCGCGGCCACCGGCAGCGCCGCGACCTTCGCCTCCCCCGGCATCACGGTCAGCGTGACCGAGGACGCGTCGACGACGCTCACCGCGAGGGCGGTCGACGCCGTCGGCAACCAGTCGGCCTGCTCGGCCAGCGTGACCTACGTCGAGGACTCGAGCGCCCCGGCCGCCCCGGCGATCGCCGACCTCGACCCGAACTCGCCCTCGAACGACAACAGCGTCGAGGTCAAGGGCACCACCGGCGCCGGCGTGCCGGTGCAGGTGCAGGTCTTCGAGAACGGGAGCTGCTCGGGCGCGGCTGACGCGACCGGGACGGTCGCCCAGTTCACCGGCGCGGGCATCACCACCGACGTGCCCAGCGACGCGACGACGACGCTCAGCGCCCGGACGCTCGACGCGGTGGGCAACGCCTCCGCCTGCTCGAACTCGGTCCAGTACCTGGAGGACTCGACCGCGCCGTCGATCGACATCCGCTCGCCCGCGAGCGGCGCCTCGTTCGTCCAGGGCTCGGACGTGAACGCCGACTACTCCTGCTCCGACTCGGGCTCGGGCCTGGCCGAGGGCGCCGACGGCTGCCGCGGCTCGGTGGGCGTGGGCCAGCCGATCGATACGATCGCGCTCGGCACGCGGAGCTTCAACGTGAGCGCCAGCGACCGGGTCGGGAACACCAGCGAGGCCAGTCGCTCGTACACGGTCGTGCCCACGACCACCACCACGCTCGACTGCACGCCGGATCCGGTGCGGACCGACCAGCCGACGACCTGCACGGTCACGGTGAGGCGCAACGACACCGCCGCCTCGGGCAACCCCACGGGCACCGTGCAGCTCACCTCAGACCCGGTGGACGGCTCGGGCGAGTGCACCCTGGCCCCGACCTCGACCCCCGGGTCGTCGGCCTGCGACATCGTCTACACCCCGCGCTCCGGCGTCACCGACGTGCAGGCGCTGACCGCGACCTACGCCGGCGACTCGAGCAGCGCGCCGAGCACGGCCACCTTCGGGCTCGACCTGCTGACGCTGTCGGTGCAGGACAACCGCACGCTCACCTTCAACGGCAAGGGCGAGGCCAAGCTCCCGGTCGAGTGCGACTCGCAGACCGGCGACTGCACGGGCACCGTGGAGATCAGGACAGGCGCTCCGCCCAAGGGCCGGCTGGCCAAGGCCAAGACGACCGTGCTCGGCAAGGGCCGGTACAAGATCAAGGGCCGCAAGCGCGGCACGGTGAAGGTCACGCTCACCCGGGCCGGGAAGGCGCAGCTCAAGCGCAAGCGCCGGCTCAGCGGCCACGCGGTGATCCGCGGGCGCCAGGGCAAGGGCCCGGTGCGCACGAGCGCCATGCGCGTGAAGCTGCGCGGGCGCTAGGCGCCTAGCGGCCGATCCAGCGCGGCGGGCGCTTCTCCGCGAACGAGCGGATGCCCTCGCGGAAGTCCTCCGAGAAGAAGCACGACTCGCGCAGCTCGACCAGCTCCTTCTCCAGCTCCGGGTCGAGGTCGAGGGCGGCGCGGCGGAGCGCCCGCAGCGCGCGCTTGTTCCCCTCGAGGGACAGCGGAGCGTTGGCGGCGATCTCGGTCGCCACGTCGAGGGCCCGCTGGTCGAGCTGGGCCGGCTCCACCACCTCGTTCACGAGCCCCATCTCGTAGGCCCGCTGCACGTCGACGTTGCGCCCCACGTGGAAGAGCTCGTTGGTGTTGCCCACCCCGCAGAGCTCCACGAACTTGCGCAGCCCGGTGTGGGAGTAGATGAGGCCGATCTTCGCCGGCGGCATGCCGAGCTTCGCCCCCCGCACCGCGATGCGGAGGTCGCAGGTCACGGCCAGCTCGAGCCCGCCGCCGATCGCGTGTCCGTTGATGGCGGCGAGGACCGGATAGCGGTACTCCTCCAGGGCCTCGATGGCCTCGGTGAAGGGGTGCGCGACGAGCGCCTCGGCCTGCTCGGAGAAGCTCTCGTCGTCGAAGTTCCCGATGTCGTAGCCGGCCGAGAAGACGGGCGGGTGGCCGGTCACGATGAGGCAGCGCGCGTCCAGCCCGCTGACGGTCTCCGCCAGCGCGTCCAGGATCTCGTGGTCCAGGGCCCCCCGCTTCTGCGGGTTCGAGATCCTCAGCCGCGCGACGTTGGGGGCAGGCTCGTCGAGGACGAGCTTGCCCGAGGCGAGGGCGCTACTCGAGGACAACGAGCGTGTCGCCCTCCGAGACGGACTGGCCTTCCTCGCACTTGATCTCGGCCACCTTTCCGTCGTCCTCGGCCTCGACGGGCATCTCCATCTTCATCGACTCGAGGATGACCAGCGTGTCGCCCTCCGTGACCTCCTGGCCGACCTCGCATTCGACCTTCCAGACGGTCCCGGTGATGTGCGCTTCGACGTCGGGCAACGCTTCCTCCTGGTCGGGGTTGATGGCTTGGGGCACGATACCCGCTCGTGCAGCCCGAAATCGCGATCGTGGTGACGGCGTACAACGAGGCGGATCGGCTCGGCGAGACCCTCGCCGCGCTGGCCGCCGCCTTCCCCGGCGCGCGCGTGGTGGTGGCGGACGACGCCTCCACCGACGGCACCGCGGAGGTGGCGCGGGCGGCCGGTGTGGAGGTGGTGACCGCCGCGGAGCGGCTCGGAAAGGGGGGCGTGGCGACGCGGGCCGCGGAGCGGGTGCGCGGGGG
>JALZEZ010000502.1:1742-2750 GCA_030861775.1 Actinomycetota bacterium | reverse complement strand
GCGTGGTGCAGGGCACGGCGAGGGGCGAGGGCGCGACCGCCTTCCTGTTCACGGGCCAGGGCTCGCAGTGGCCCGGGATGGGCGTCGACCTCTACCAGGAGTTCCCGGTCTTCGCCGAGGCGCTGGACGAGGTCTGCGCCGAGCTCGACCACCACCTCGAGCGCCCGCTGCGCGAGGTCATGTTCGTCCCGGAGGACATCGACGCGTCGGCGCTGCTGGTGGACACCCGCTTCACGCAGGTGGGCCTGTTCGCGCTCGAGGTGTCGCTCTACCGGCTCGCCCAGTCGTTCGGGCTCGCGCCCGACTACCTGATCGGCCACTCGATCGGGGAGTTCGCCGCCGCCTACGTGGCCGGGGTCTTCTCGCTCGCCGACGGTTGCCGGCTGGTGGCCGAGCGCGCGCGGCTGATGGGCGAGCTGCCGGCCGGCGGCGCGATGCTCGCCGTCCAGGCGTCCGAGGACGAGATCCGCGCGAGCCTCGAGGGGCTCGAGGAGCGCATGGCGCTTGCCGCGGTCAACGGCCCCGCGGCGGTCGTGGTCTCGGGCGAGGAGCAGGCGATCGCGGAGCTCGAGGCGCTGTGGCGCGGGCGCGAGCGCCGGACCACTCGCCTGCACGTCAGCCACGCGTTCCACTCGCCGCTGATGGAGCCGGTGCTCGGCGAGCTGAGGTCCTTCGCCGAGGGGGTCGAGCTCTCCGAGCCGCGGATCCCGATCGTCTCGAACGTCACCGGCGAGCAGCTCACCGGCGAGCAGGCGTGCTCGCCGGACTACTGGGTCCGGCACGTACGGGAGACGGTCCGCTTCGCGGACGGCGTCCGCTTCCTCCGCGGCGCGGGGGTCACCCGCTACCTCGAGCTCGGTCCGGACCGCACGCTCAGCGCGGTCGCGGCGCAATCCGCCGAGGCCGAGGACGACTCCCTCTTCGCGAGCAGCCTGCGCGGGAACAAGGTCCCGCAGCGCGAGGCGCTGCTGGCCTTCCTCGGCGCGGCGCACTGCGACGGCGTCGAGG
>JALZEZ010000502.1:0-1732 GCA_030861775.1 Actinomycetota bacterium | reverse complement strand
ACTGGCGCGCGCTGCTCGACGACCGCGGCCTGGGGCGCATCGAGCTCCCGACCTACGCCTTCCAGCGCGAGCGCTACTGGCTCGAGAGCACGGACGGCCCGGGCGACCTGGCGGCGGCCGGCCAGGCGGCGACCGAGCATCCTCTGCTCGGCGCCGCGGTGCGGCTGGCGGGCGAGGAAGGCTGGCTGTTCACGGGGCGCCTGTCCCTGAAGCATCATCCGTGGCTCGCCGATCACGCGGTGCTGGACACGCTGCTCCTGCCGGGCACCGGCTTCGTGGAGCTCGCGCTCTCCGCCGCGGCGCACGTCGGCGCCCGGGAGATCGAGGACCTCACGCTCGTGGCGCCGCTACTGCTCGACGGCGAGCGGGCGGTGCAGCTCCAGGTCGCGGTCGCCGCGCCGGACGCGGACGGCCGCCGCCCGGTCAACGTCTACTCGCGCGCGGAGGACGCGCCCGCCGATCAGGACTGGACGCTGCACGCCTCCGGGCTGCTCGGTGACGCCGCCGGCGACGACGCGGACCTCGAGTCCTTCGCCACGGCGAGCTGGCCGCCGGAGGGCTGCGAGGCGGTCGACCTCGACGGCTTCTACGACCGGGTCGCGGACGCCGGCTACGACTACGGCCCGGCCTTCCAGGGCCTGCGCGAGGCGTACCGCACGCGCGACGCGCTGTACGCCGAGATCGCGCTCGCGGGCGAGGCGCAGGGCCAGGCCGGCGAGTTCGGCGTCCACCCGGCGCTGTCCGACGCGGCGCTCCACACGCTGCTGCTCGCGGCCCTCGAGCGCGACGAGCGCGACGTTCCGCCCGAGGTGCCGTTCTCGTTCTCGGGCGTGCGCGTGCACCGCGGGGGCGCCTCCTCGCTGCGCGTGCGCGTGGAGACGACCGAGGAGTCCGGCGGCGAGAGCAGGACGGTCGGCCTCGTGGCGCTCGACGAGTCCGGTGAGCCGGTCCTGGCCATCGACGCGGTCAGGGTTCGCGCCCTCGACCGGGCCACGCTGAGGGCGCAGGCGAGCGGCACGGGCCGCGAGGCGCTCTACGCGGTCGGATGGACCGAGCTCCCGAGCCCGGCCACCGACGGTCCGGAGCTCCGGGCGGCGTTCCTCGGAGCCGAGGAGGAGGTCGAGCTGGGAGTCGCGCTCGAGGCCGCGGGGATCGAGGTGGCGCGCTATCCGGACGTGGAGGCGCTCGCCGAGATGGTCGCCGCCGGCATGCCGGCTCCGCAGGTCGTGCTCGCACGTACCGCCGCGCGCGCGGCCGGCGGCGGGCTCGCCGAGGCCGTCCACGACGGGGCCGAGCGGACCCTCGAGCTGCTTCAGGCATGGCTCGGGTCGGAGCCGCTGCCCGACGCGCGGCTCGTGCTGCTGACCGAGGCCGCGCTGGCCGTCTCGGAGGGGGAGTCGCCGGATCTCGCCCAGGCGGCGCTCGTGGGCCTCGTTCGCAGCGCCCAGTCGGAGAACCCCGGGCGCCTCGGCCTGGTCGACCTCGACGGGACCGAGGCCTCGGCCGGCCGCCTCTCCGCGGCGCTGGCGAGCGACGAGCCGGAGCTGGCGCTGAGGAACGGCGTGCTGCACGCGCCGCGGCTCGCGCGCGCGAGCGTCGAGGACGCCGCTGCGGCCCAGGCGCCGGACCCCGGCGGGACGGTTCTGATCACAGGCGCCACCGGCGGGCTCGGGCCGCTCGTCGCGCGGCACCTCGCGGCGGAGCACGGCGCGCGGCGGCTGCTGCTGACGAG
>JALZEZ010000501.1 GCA_030861775.1 Actinomycetota bacterium | reverse complement strand
GTGTATAAGAGACAGCGAGCGCACCACGACGATCCGGGTGCGCATGTCGGCCCAGCTCGCGGCGCTCGTCCGGCGCCGCGGCCGCGCCGCCGCTCAGCTCACGCTCACGGCTCGCGATCTCAACGGGGTCCAGCGCACCGTGCGCCGGTCGGTCGTGCTCCTGCGGCGCTGACTCAGCGCAGCCCGGCGAGCTTCAGGTAGCGCACGAGCTCGGCCTTGCGGCCGCCGATCGACCGCGGCGCCAGCGCCACGAAGCGCACCTTGCCGCCCTTGACGCCGTACACGATCCGGTTGCCGTTGCCGAGCCGCTTCACGTACAGCCCGGAGCCGATCGAGCGGGCCCGCCCGCGCAGCCGGCGGGCGGCCGAGTTGCGCCCCACGCCGTCGAAGCGATGGCGCGGCGCGGTGCTGGCCACCAGCCCCACGCGCTCGTCACCCGTGAACACCGCGAGGATGTTCCCCTTGCGCTCCTTCTTGTCGCCGACGCACCACTTGTAGACCCGCCCGAAGCGGCTGTCCGGCTGCTGCGTCGCGCGCAGCACCTTCACCGGGTCGTGCCCGAGCCGCACGCGGCCCAGCTCGTTGGCGGCGAAGCCCTCGTGCACCGAGCGGCAGCCCGGGCCGCGCACGCGCACGGCGCGCTCCCAGGTCTGGAGGTACGCCTCCACGCCCATGGCCATGTCGTCCACGATCTCGTCGCCGGCCAGCTTGCGCAGGTCCTCGATCCAGTCCGGGTAGAGGCCGTAGTGCGCCACGCCGTCGGAGTTGATGTTCCAGACGCGCTCGCCCCAGCGCTGCTTGTCGAGCGTCGTGCCGCCGTCGAACGACTTGAACGGGTACTGGACCTTGTTCGCCTTGTCCTCGCCGCGCGGCGGGCCCTGGCCGCCGAAGCCGTTCATGTCGGCGCCGTAGCCCACCCCGAACCGGTACTTCGGGCTGCGCACCTTCTTCAGGTCGCGCCACTGCCGCACGAAGCTCTCCGAGCCGCCCGCGTACGGGGCGTTGAAGCCGCCGAACTTGTAGATCCGCGGGTAGGCGTCGTCGGTGCTCCAGCTATGGCTCGAGACGACGCCGGAGTAGTCGAGCGACTCGGTCAGCGCCAGCGACTGCCGCCGGCCGAGCACGCTCATGTGGTCGGGGTCGAAGAGGATCCCGCGCCGCACCATCTCGCGGATCGTGAACTCGCCCAGATCCGTCAGGCCGCGCTTGTTGCACTGCGCGCCCTCGCCGTAGACCGGCAGCGTGCCCCCGGGGAGGAAGAGCTGGAGCAGCTCGAGCAGCATGTCGGTGTTGTGGTCCGGCGCCTGCGGGGAGGGCACGCGGTCGGAGTGCTCGTCCTTGCAGTCGTCGTAGTCGAAGAAGTTGCCGGTCTCGTACCTGTTCCCGGCGCCGGTCACGACGCCGGTCTGTCCGGAGTCGCCCGCCACGCCCACCAGCGCGTTGTCGAACTTGTTCACGAGCTCCATCTGCCGCACGCCGGCGGTGTCGAGCTCGTTCAGCCAGTCCATGATGATCTTGCGGTCGCAGGCGGGCTGGTCGTTCTGGACGTCGCAGTCGAACGGCTTCGAGACCTCCATGCCGATCACCACGGCGAGCTTGCCCTGGTTGACGATCCGGCGCGCCTCGAACGGGTCCTTCACGATCCGGAACCAGCCCTTGCCCGGCCCGCCGTTCTGGGCGTCGATGTAGTCCTCCAGCTCGCGCAGCCGCCGGAGCTCGAGCCGCACCGTGTTCATCTCGTTGCACGGGTTGCGCTTCAGCGGGTAGACGTCGCACAGCGCCTGGTTGTCCACCAGCAGGTTCACGAACAGCCGCAGGCCGCCGCGCCAGGCGCGCTCCATGCCCTTCCAGTAGACCTGCTCGTGCGTGAGCGAGCGGTAGGCCGGCCAGTCCCTGAACGTCGGCCACCCGACCGTGTCGTGGGGGTTCACCGGATTGCCGTACGAGAGGGTCCCCTCGGCCGCGCCGCCCACGCCGCCCGGCCCGTGGTCCGGGCAGTCCACCATCGCGTACTGCACGCCGTACGCGTGCCAGGGCCGCGCGCAGCGGATGCTGCCGCCGATGAACTCGAAGGCCATCATGTGCAGGTGCGCGTCCACGAAGCCGCGCGCCTCGCCGTACGGGGTTGTCCCCGTGTGCGGCGCGCCGGTGGCGTTGACCTCCGCCTCCGGGTAGGTCGCGCAGCCGCCGGCGCGCTCGAACGTGAAGCGCGCCCGGTCGCCCAGCCCGGCCGCCGGTGCCACGAGCAGGTCGCCGGTGGCGGGGTCCACCGCCAGCTTGCGTCCGCTGGCCACCGAGACGATCTCGAACGCCCCGTCGGCCACGTCCACACGCCACTCGGTCGACTCGCTGGCGCCGCTCGAGCTGGACGCCCGCTCGGCCGAGCCGCCGCCGATGAACACCGCGCCCTTCTCGTAGAAGAGGTACTTGCCGAGCGCCGTGGCCTGCATGCGGAACGGCTCCGCGCCGCTCACGTCGCCCGCCGTGGCCGCGTAGTTCTCCCCCGCCTTCACGACGAGCTTGCCGAGCGCCACGGAGCGCAGCGCGTAGCAGCCGCCGGCCAGCTCGTAGCGCGAGCTCTCGGACTGCGCGGCCGCGGGCGCGGGAACGGCCGCGAGCGCGCACAGCGCCGCGACGACCAGCCGGGTGCTCGTCCTGCCCCTCATCCGCGTGGCGATTCTGTCACGCGGGTACGTGCGCGGGCGGCACCGCGACCCGCACCGGCGGCGCGAGCCCGCGGCGCTCCGCGC
>JALZEZ010000220.1 GCA_030861775.1 Actinomycetota bacterium | reverse complement strand
GGGTGGCGGTGGGCCTGGGCGCGGCCGCCAAGTTCGCCCCGCTCGCGCTGGCACCGCTGATGTGGAACCCGAGCGGCGAGCGGAGCCCGCGCCGCGCGCTGCTCTACACGGCCGCCCTGGCCGCGGTGCTGCTGGCGGCCTTCCTGCCGTTCGTGCCGCCGGGGGGTCTGGGCGACCTCTACGACCGGACGCTCGGCTTCCAGCTCGGGCGCGAGTCGCCGTTCTCGGTCTGGGGGCAGGAGCCGTCGCTCGACTGGGCCCAGACCCTGGTCCAGCTCGCCGCCGTCAACCTCGCCGCGCTGCTCGTGCTGGTGCCGGCCCGCAAGAGCGCGGTGCAGGTGGCCGCCCTGGCCGCGGCGGTGCTGATCGCCCTCCAGCTCGGGACGGTCCACTGGTTCTACCTGTACGTCGTCTGGTTCGCCCCGCTGGTGCTCGTGGCGCTGTTCGCGCGCCACGGGTTGCGCAGCGCGGAACTTCGGCCATGATGGATCGGTGCGCACGGACGACTTCGAGCGCCTCTACTCCGAGCACGCTCAGCCACTTCTCGCCTTCCTCGTCTACCGCACCGGCAGCCGCCCGGTGGCCGAGGACGTGCTCGCGGACACCTTCGAGAAGGTGCTCACCACGCGACGGCGCTTCGACCCCCGCAAGGCCTCCGAGAAGACCTGGCTCTACACGATCGCGCTGAACGCCCTGCGCGACCAGGGCCGCCGCCGGGCGGCCGAGCAGCGGGCGGTCGAGCGCGTGGGCGTGCCGGCGCCGGTCACGAGCGGCGGCTACGAGGCGGTCGACGACCGCGACAGCCTTACCCGCGCCCTGGCCTCGCTCTCGGAGGAGGAGCGCGAGGCGGTCTCGTTGCGGTACGGCGCCGACCTGACCGTGCCCGAGATCGCCAAGCTGCTCGGCGAGAAGCTCACCACCGTCGAGGGGCGCGTGTACCGGGCGCTGCGCAAGCTCCGCGACGAGCTCGACTAAGGCACCGGTTCGCGAGCTGACGGGGCCCCCGAGGAATCTGACCCAGGGGTTGCGCCGGGCACCGGCCCGTTGTTAGGGTCGTACCCAGCCACGAGGGGACACCGCGCGAAGGGCTCGGTTCGGCGGCGTGGACGCCGCCTGCCCGTTTCCGCGCTGTGGCTCGCCGTGTTCGAAGAGACATGACGTCTATCGATCTGGCCGCCATCACCGACAGCGCAGCGGATGTCCGTGCCGTTGTAGCGATGACGCGCCAGTAGGGGGAATGAGGGCATGAAGCCACCGCTCGAGGAAGGAGTGCTGGAACGGCCGCTGGCCCCGCGCACGGGCCGCCGGTTCGAGCCCCTACTGCGGCCGCTCCGCCGCGCCGCGCTCGTCGGGGTCGAGGGGATCCCGGAGGCCGAGGGCAACGACGCCGCGATCCGCCGCGACACCCTCTACCGCCGCACGCTCGCCCTCGCCGACCTGTTCTCCGCCGCCGCCGGGCTGCTCGTGCTGGCGTGGGGCTTCGGGCCGGTCGCGTGGACCGCCTTCGCCCTCCTGCCGCTGATCGTCCTCGTCTCGAAGACGATCGGGCTCTACGACCGCGACGAGCACGTGCTCCGGAAGACCACGCTCGACGAGGCGCCGCGGCTCTTCCAGGTCACCACCCTGTACGCCTTCCTCGCCTGGCTGATGGGCGGCGCGTTCACCGCCGGCGGGCTCGAGCGCAGCGAGGCCCTGGCGCTCTGGGGCACCCTGTTCGTGGCCATGATCGCCCTCCGCGCCGGCGCGCGGCGGCTGATCCAGACGATCGCCTCGCCCGAGCGCTGCCTCGTGGTCGGCGACCGCGGCAGCGCCCTCTGGCTCAAGCGCAAGCTCGAGCAGAGCCACTCGGTGCGCGGGTCGATCGTGGGCCAGGTCATGCTCAAGGGCCGCGCGCGCGGCGACCGGGAGCTGCCGGTGCTGGGCGACCTCGAGGGGATCGGCGTCACCCTCTCGGAGTACGAGATCGACCGGGTGATCATCGCCCCGGGCCGCTTCTCGCACGACTCCGAGGAGATCCTGCACGCCATCCGCCTGGTCAAGGCGCTCGGCGTGAAGGCCACCGTGCTGCCGCGCCTGTTCGAGGTGGTGGGTTCCACGGTCGAGTTCGACGACATCGACGGCGTCACGCTGCTCGGCCTGCGCCGCCACGGCCTGACCCAGTCCTCGCGGGCGCTCAAGCGCACCATGGACGTCACCGGCTCGCTCGCGTGCATCCTCGTGTTGGCCCCGCTGCTGGCGTTCATCGCGGTGGCGATCAAGCTGACCTCGCACGGCCCGGTGCTGTTCCGCCAGCGCCGGATCGGGCGCCGGGACCGCGAGTTCCAGATCTTCAAGTTCCGCACGATGGTGGACGGCGCCGAGGCCCAGAAGGAAGCGCTGCGCGACTTCAACGAGTGCGAGGGCGGCCTGTTCAAGATCGAGGACGACCCGCGCGTGACCCGGGTCGGGCGCCTGCTGCGGCGCAGCTCGCTGGACGAGCTGCCGCAGCTCTTCAACGTGCTCCGCGGCGAGATGAGCCTGGTAGGCCCGCGCCCGCTGGTGCCCGACGAGGACGCGCAGGTGGAGGGCCTCCACCGCCGCCGCCTGGTGGTCAAGCCGGGCATGACCGGCCTCTGGCAGATCTTCGGCTCCTCCCGGATCCCGCTGCACGAGATGGTCAAGATCGACTACCTCTACGGCGCGAACTGGTCGGTCTGGCTGGACGTCAAGGTCCTGCTTCGTACGCTTCCGTACGTGCTGGCCAGACGAGGCTGCTGACGGGTGTGCGGCATATGCGGCTACGCGGGGCGCGGCAGCGACGCGCTCGTCGAGTCGATGACCGCCGCCATGCCTCACCGGGGCCCGGACGGGTCCGGCGTCAGGACCTTCGAGGCGCGTGACGGCCGCGCCGGCGCGGGCCTCGGGCACCGCCGGCTGAGCATCATCGACCCCACCCCCCGCGGCGCGCAGCCGATGAGCTACGCCGGCGGGGCGCTCTGGATCACCTACAACGGCGAGCTCTACAACTTCCGCGAGCTGCGGGCCGAGCTGGAGCGCGACGGCTTCGCGTTCACCTCCGACTGCGACACCGAGGTCCTGCTGGCGATGTACCGCCGGCACGGGCGCGACATGCTCGACCGCCTCAACGGGATCTACGCGTTCGGCATCTGGGACGACGAGCGCGGCGAGCTGTTCCTGGCCCGCGACCGCCTGGGCGTCAAGCCGCTCTACCACGCCGAGCACGGCGGCAGCCTCTACTTCGCCTCCGAGGTCAAGGCGCTGCTGCCCGCCCTGCCGCAGGTCGCGCTGAACGAGGCCGCCGTCCCCGCCTACCTCACCTTCCTCTGGGTCCCGGACCCGGAGACGATGTTCCGCGGCGTGCGCATGCTCCCCGCCGGGCACTACGCGGTGTGGCGCGACGGCCGGCTCGACATCCGCCAGTGGTGGGACATGAGCTTCGCCCCCGAGCGCCGCCCCGAGGACGAGTGGGCGGGCGCCGTGCGCGAGTCGGTGCAGGAGTCCGTGCGGCGCCAGATGGTCTCGGACGTGCCGCTGGGCGGCTTCCTGAGCGGCGGGCTCGACTCGAGCGCGATCGTGGCGGAGATGAGCCGCGTGGCCGGGCGCGTGAGCACCTACACGGTCGGCTTCAGCCCCGAGGACCTGAGCCACGACATCATCCCCGACGACGTCCGCTACTCGCGCGAGATCGCCAAGCGCTTCGATGTCGACTACCACGAGCAGATCCTCGAGACCGAGATGGTCGACCTGCTGCCCAAGCTCGTCTGGCACATGGACGAGCCGGTGGCGGACCCGGCGGCGATCACCACCTACCTGATCTGCTCGGCCGCCAGCGAGCGGCTGACCGTGATCCTCAGCGGCATGGGCGGCGACGAGGTGTTCGCCGGCTATCCGCGCCACCTGGCCGCCCGGCTGGGGCGCGCGCTCGACGTGGCACCAGCCCGCCTGCGCTCGGCCATCCGCCGCTCGCTGGAGGGGCGCCTGACGATGGGCAAGCCCGGCCGCCTGCGCGGCCCGCGGCGCAACCTCATGAAGTTCCTGCGCGGGATCGACGCCCCGTTCGACCGGCGCTACCTGACCAGCACCTCGTACTACCGCCCGGACGAGCTCCCGGCGCTGCTGAGCGGCGACATGCGGCCGGTGCTGGCCGACAACGACCCCTTCGCGCGCCACGACGAGTACTTCGACCGGGTGGCGGGCCAGCACTGGGTCAACCAGCTCCTGTACGTGGACATGAAGACGTTCCTGCCGAACCTGAACCTCACCTACACCGACAAGATGAGCATGGCCGCCTCGACCGAGGTGCGGGTGCCGCTGCTCGACGACGAGGTGGTGTCGCTGTCGGGCCGCATCCCGGCGAACCTCAAGCTGCACGGCACGACCCGCAAGTACGTCTTCAAGAAGAGCATGGAGCCGGTGCTGCCGCGCTCGGTGATCTACCGCCCCAAGGCCGGCTTCAGCGCTCCGCTCCGGTCATGGCTGGTGGGCGAGCTGGCGCCGATGGTGGACGACGTGCTGGCGCCCGAGCGCGTGGCTCGGCGCGGGCTGTTCGACCCGGCCGAGGTGCGCCGGCTGGTCGAGGCCAACCGGGCCGGCACGGAGGACAACGCCCTCCGGCTCTGGGCCCTGCTCACCCTCGAGCTCTGGCAGCAGACCTTCGTGGACGCAGACGGCGCTTCGCGAGCTCCCGAACGACGAGCAGCATGAAGCGGCTGTTCGTGACCGCGTAGCGCCTGAAGAGCCGCCGCGGCTCCTGAAGCATCCGGTAGAGCCACTCCACGCCCAGCCGCTGCCAGGTCACCGGCGCGCGCCGGGTCACGCCCGCCACCACGTCGATCGAGCCCCCCACGCCCATCGCGACGTTCACGCCGCTGTGGCGGCCGTAGTTGCCGAGCCAGTACTCCTTGCGCGGGGAGCTGATCGCCACGAACAGGATCTGGGCGCCGCTGGCGCGGATCTGCTCGGCCACGGCGGCGTCCTCGGACTCGTCGAAGTACCCGTCGCGGTAGCCGACGATGCGCAGCCGCGGGTACCGCTCGCGCAGCCGCTCGACCGCGGTGCCGAGCACCTCAGCGCGCGCGCCGAGGATGTAGACGCCGTAGTCCTCCTCCTGGGCCATCTCCAGCAGGCGGTGCATGAGGTCGATGCCGGCCACCCGGCCGGGCAGCGGGTCGCCCACGAGCTTCGAGGCCCAGACCACCGACTGCCCGTCCGCGCCGATCAGCTCGCAGCGGCTGACGATCTGGGTCATCTCGGGGTCGTTCTGGAGCGTGACCAGCTTGGCGGCGTTGATCGCCACGTGCTGGGCGAAGCCGCCCTCGTCGATCGTCTCCTGGCAGCGCTCGAGCGTCCCCTCCATGTCGAGGCGGTCGATCTCGCAGCCCATCAGGACGGCGCGGTCGCTCACGAGGCGGCCTCCGCGTAGGTGGCCAGCGCGACCATCATGTGCCCGTCGCCCCAGCGGACGTACGGCACCGGATTGCGGTGGAAGCGGTGGCGCTGGAAGGCGAAGCGCCCGTCGCGGCGGCGCATGTTGGCGAGCGTCCAGTCGAGCACCGCGCCGGCGCGGTCGAGCGTGTCCCAGCCGGAGGCGGCCAGGCGCGCGAGCGTGGTGATCGCCGTGGCGCAGGCGTGCACGTCGACCGGGTGACGCCTCTCCAGGGAGGCGCGGGCGGCGCCGTCGGGGTCGAGCAGGCGGTCGAGGTAGAGGGCCAGGCCGCGCTCGACGGCCGCGCGCGCCTGGTCGTCGCCGGTGGCGACGTGCCAGCGGTCGAGCGCGTCGAGGTTGTAGGCGCTGTGGAAGCCGTCCACCCAGGCCAGCGACGGCTCCTCGCCGTAGGGCCACGAGCCGTCGTCGCGCTGGCGGGCGATCGTGAAGCGCACCGCGTCGGCCGCCGGCTCCAGCCGCGGGTCGCCCGGCTCGAGCGCGCGGGCGAAGACGCTCGCCAGCAGCAGGCTCGAGTTGTGGATCGCGCTGGTGGAGCCCGCGTAGTAGCCGAACCAGCGCTCGCCGTCGCGCTCGACCACCAGCTCGGCGGCGGCGTAGTCCACGGCCTCGAGCGCCAGCTCGGCCAGGCGGGGCTCGTCGCACGCCTCGGCCACGTCCATCAGGGCGTGGGCGGCGAAGGCGGTGGCCACGGC
>JALZEZ010000500.1 GCA_030861775.1 Actinomycetota bacterium | reverse complement strand
CGCGGGGGCGACGGCTCTGGCGGGGGCCGCTCCGCCGGGGGCCGCCCCGCCAAGCCCACCGGCAAGCGACGCAAGAGGCACGGCCGCCGATGAGCATGCTCGTCTGGATCATGGTCGCGCTCGCCATCTGGCACTTCACGGTGTTCGTGCCGGACCACTTCTGGGGCGGCATCGTGGGCGCGCTCCTGTGCGCTGTGATCGGAGCGGCGCTGGTGGGCTTCCTGCTGTCGGGGCTGACCGTGCCCGGCCGCAACGACACCGACCTCGTCCAGGCTCTGGTCGGGATCCCGGGCACGCTGGCGGGGCTCGCGTTCGCCTACTTCCGGGGCTTGGCGCAGGACCGCAGGGAGAACATCGAGCGCCTGCCGCTGTAGCGGCGTTCCGTCCGCTTCCCGCCTGACACTGGCGGGATGGCGCCCCAGGCAGCGCGATGGTCGTGCACCCCGTATTCCGTGGCCGCCGCGGAGGGGATCGCGGGCGAGCTGGGGGTCTCCGGGCCGGTGGCCACGGTGCTGGTGCGGCGCGGGTACGACACGGCCGGCGCGGCGCGTGAGTTCCTCGAGGGCGCCGAGCGGCACTCGCCGTCGCTGCTCGCCGGGGTCGATGGCGCCTGCGAGACGATCCTCGAGCACGTGCGGCGCGGGTCGTCGATCGTCGTGCACGGCGACTACGACGTCGACGGAGTGTGCTCGACCGCGATCGTGCTGGGGGCTCTGCGGCGGCTCGGCGCGGACCCGCGCTGGCACATACCCGCACGCGAGGACGGCTACGGGCTGTCGGCCGGCACGGTCGAGCGCCTGGCCGCCTCCGGCACGGGGCTGATCGTCACCGCCGACTGCGCGGTGGGGGCCGTCGAGGAGGTCGCCCTGGCGCGGCGGCTCGGCGTGGACGTCGTGGTCACCGACCACCACCGCTTCGGCGAGGTGCTGCCGGACTGCCCCGTTGTCCACCCGGGGCTCGGCGGCTACCCGTTCGCCGACCTGTGCGCGGCGGGGGTCGCGCACAAGCTGGTGGAGGCGCTCTTCGCGCGCGCGGGGATGGACCCGGCGCTGGCCGAGGCGGACATGGACCTGGTCGCGCTGGCCACGGTCGCCGACGTGGTCTCGCTCACCGGCGAGAACCGGCGGCTGGTGCGGGAGGGCCTGCGGGCGATGGCGCGCACGAAGCGGGTCGGGCTGCGGGCGCTGATGCGGGTGGCGTCTGTCGATCCCGGCGGCGTGAACGAGCACGCGCTCGGGTTCCGGCTGGCGCCGCGCCTGAACGCGGCTGGGCGCCTGGCCCGGGCCGAGGCGGCGCTGGAGCTGGTGATGACCGGTGACGAGCGGCGGGCCGAGGAGGTCGCCCGCGAGCTGGACGAGCTCAACCGCCGCCGCCAGGACACCGAGACGCGCATCCTGTTCGGGGCCGAGGCGGCGCGCTCGGAGCAGGCCGAGGCGCCGGCGTACGTGCTGGCCGGCGAGGACTGGCACCCGGGGGTGATCGGAATCGTGGCCTCGCGGATGGTCGAGCGCTACCACCGGCCGTGCGTGATGATCGCCCTGGACGGGGACGGCGGCGGGAAGGGGTCCGGGCGCAGCATCCGGGCGTTCGACCTGCACGCGGCGCTCGGGGCGTGCGCGGGCGAGCTGCGGCGCTTCGGTGGGCACCGCGCGGCGGCGGGGCTGGAGATCGACGCGGGGCGGGTGGACGGGTTCCGCGAGGCGTTCGTCGCCCACGCCGCCTCGGTGCTCTCGCCGGAGGACCTCGTACGGGTCGAGAAGGTCGACGCGGTGGTGGGGGCGGACGCGGTGGGGGCGGCGCTGGCCGAGGAGCTCGAGCGGCTGGGGCCGTTCGGCCACGGCAACCCGCAGCCGACCCTGCTGGTGCCCGCCACCCGCGTGAGCGAGGTCCGGGGGATGGGGGAGGAGAGCCAGCACTCGCGCCTGACGATCGCCTCGGGCGGCGGGGCGCGGGCCCGAGCGGTGGCCTTCCGAACGGCGCCCGGAACGCTCCCCGGCTCGCCCGACGACCGCTACGACGCGGCCGTGCGCCTGGAGCTGAACGAGTGGAACGGGACGGTGGAGCCCCGCCTGGTCCTCCGAACCCTCTGCCCGACAGAGCGCGGCGACTGTCACCCGGCCGCCCCCGCGCTGCCGTTCTGGGAGGAGTTCGACCGCGAGCTGGCACGCCTCGCGGTCACCGCGGCCTCGCCCCCGACCGGCTTCGCCGCGACCCCCGCCGGTTCGGCCTCGCCTCCGATCGGCGCCGCCTCGCCTCCGACCGGCGCCGCTTCGCGCACCGTCCGCGACCGCCGGGGGGAGGGGTTCGCTGGGATCGCGGGTGACCTCCTGTCGAGCGGGGAGTCGGTGGCGATCGTGTGCGCGGACGTCGAGCGGCGGCGGCCGGGGCTCGAGGAGGTCGTGGCCGGGATCGCCCGGGCCGTCGCCGATCGCGAAGGCGACAGGTGCCCCGCGCTCGTTTCATGGGACCAGCTCGCCACCGATCCGGACCTGGCGAGCGGCTTCGCCCACCTCGTGGCGCTCGACCCGCCGCTGGCGGCTCGCGGCATCGAGCAGCTCGCATCGGCGCCGGGCCCGGAGGGCGCCTTCGCCCACCTCGCCTGGGGCGCCGCCGAGAGCGGATTCGCGCTGGCGGTCGCCCGCCGCGACCTCGACCTGCGCCCGGCTCTGACCGCCCTCTACCGCGACCTCCGCGACGCCGGCCCCTGCGCGGGCCGCCAGCTCGAGGGCATCCTGCGCGGCGAGGGGTCACGCCGCCGCTCCCC
>JALZEZ010000043.1 GCA_030861775.1 Actinomycetota bacterium | reverse complement strand
CTGCGGCGGGGCCCCACCCTGCGGGGGAGCGCCACCCTGCGGCGGTGCGCCGCCCGGGACGCCCGGCACCGGCGCCTGCGGCGCCTGCGGCTGCTGGGAGTCCTTGGTCGGCGGGCCGCCCTGCGGCTGGTTCTGCTGCTGCTGCTGCTCCTCGCTCGGCGGCTTCGGCCCGTTGTCGCACTGACTCGTCTTGAAGTCCTCGTGGCAGACCGTGTCCTCGCGGTAGCGCTTCTGGAAGTCCTTGACGAAGTCGTTCAGCGCGTCCTGCTGCTTCTGCGACTTGAGCAGGTTCTTGATCGTGTCGGTGGCCTGCTCGAGCGTCTGCTGGGTGGCGGCCGTGACCTTCGTGACCTCGAAGACGTAGAAGCCGAACTGGGTCTTGACCGGCCCCTGGACCTCGCCCTTCGTGGCCTTGAAGATCGCGTCGTCGAAGGCCTTCTCCTGCGTCCCCTTGGTGACGCCGGGCAGCTTGCCGTCCTGGGACTTGGAGGCGGTGTCCTCGGAGTACTTCTTGACGACGCCCTTCCAGGCCGTGCCCTTCTTGAGCTCGCCGAGCGCCTTGTCGGCGTCGGCCTCCTTCTTGGTCAGGACGACGAGCAGGTCGCGGCTCTCGGGCGTCGAGAAGCGCTCCTTGTTCTCGTCGTAGTACTTCTTGATCTCGTCCTGGCTCGGGTCGCCCTGGCCCTCGACGACCTTCGCCTGGAGCTGGTTGGTCAGCACCGAGAGCTTGACCTGGAAGAGCAGGTCGGCCTCCGTGCGCCCCGATTCCTTGAGGAACTTCTCGTAGTCCTTCTCCTTCGGGAAGGCCTGCTTCTTCTGCTCGTCGAAGGTCTTCTTGACCTCGGCCGGAGTGGCGTCGACGCCCCGCTTCTTGGCCTCCTGCTGGAGCCACTCGGCGGAGATCAGGAACTGCATCGTCTGCTCCTTGAGCCCGTCGTACTCCTGCTTGCACTGGTCCTTGAGCTGGCTGTCAGGAGTGGGCTGGGCGCCCTGCGGCGTCTGGTTGCCCTTCTTCTTGGCCTCTACGCACTTCGTGAAGTTCGGCGGGTCCGGGACCGAGACCGGCTGGGCCGGCTGCCCCTGCTGACCCTGCGCCTGCTGGCGCGCGGCGGCCTGGAGCCAGTGGTCGAAGGCGGACTTCTTGATGACCGTGTCGTTGACCTTGGCCACGGCGCCGGCGGGTACGTCGTCGCCGCAGCCGGCGACCACGACGGCGGTGGCCGCGAGCAGTGCGGTGATACAGAGGGCTCTGAGCATTCGGACAGTCAAGCGTCTGAGGGTGAAGCGCGTCTAAGCACCCGCGACAAACCCCCACAGCGGGTGCTGCGCACGATCCTAGCGAAAGCGACCTACTCCGTCGGCGGGGGCTCGGTAGCCACCCGCAGGACCGCCTCGGCGGCGGTGACCAGCGCGGCGAAGCGCTCGGCTGGCTCGTCCGGCATCCGCACGGCGACCGTGCTGCGCCCCGACTCGTACACCGCCCCCTCCAGCTCCGCCCGCAGGGCCTTCACCGCGCGCGAGTCGAGCTCGATCGGCGAGACGCGCAGCTTCCCCCCGGCGAACCCCACGTCCTTGGCCCCCGCGCGGCCCAGCTTGATGCGGGCGTCCTGGAGCTTGATCAGGTTGTCGAGCGGCTCGGGCACCGGCCCGAAGCGGTCCTCGAGCTCGTCGCGCAGCGTGATGAGCTGCGCGATCTCGCGGGCGCCGGCGATGCGGCGGTGCACCTCGATCTTGGCCGCCTCGTAGGGGACGTACTCGCCCGGGACGTAGGCGTCGACCGGCAGGTCCACCCGCACCGGCTCCGGCGCCTCCTCGTCCGAGCTCCCCGACAGGGCGGCCACGGCGTCGTCGAGCATCGAGACATACAGCTCAAATCCAACGGCAGCCACGTGCCCCGACTGCTCGTCGCCGAGCAGGTTCCCCGCCCCGCGGATCTCCAGGTCGCGCATGGCGATCTTGAAGCCCGAGCCGAGCTCGGTGTAGTCGGAGAGAGTGGCCAGGCGGGCGGCGGCCTGCTCGGTGAGGGCGGCCGAGCTCGGGTACAGCAGGTACGCGTAGGCCCGCTCGCGCGAGCGACCGACCCGCCCGCGGATCTGGTAGAGCTGGGCCAGCCCGAGCTGGTCCGCCCGCTCGACGATCAGCGTGTTCGCGGTGGGGATGTCGAGGCCGGCCTCGACGATCGTGGTGCAGACGAGCACGTCCGCGCCGCCGCGCAGGAACTCGAGCATGACCTTCTCGAGCTGCCCCTCGGCCATCTGGCCGTGGGCCACCGACACCCGCGCGCGCGGGCACATGGCCCGGACGCGCTCGGCGGTCTCGTCGATCGTCTCCACGCGGTTGTGCAGGAAGAAGACCTGCCCGCCGCGGGCGATCTCGCGGTCGATGCCCTCGCGCACGAGGTCCTCGTCGTACTCGCCCACGTAGGTGCGCACCGCCCGGCGGCCCTCGGGCGGCGTCTCGATCACGCTGATGTCGCGCAGGCCGGCGAGCGACATCTGGAGCGTGCGCGGGATCGGGGTGGCGGAGAGCGAGAGCACGTCCACGCGCAGGCGGAGCTGGCGCAGGAGGTCCTTCTGCTTGACCCCGAAGCGCTGCTCCTCGTCCACGATCAGGAGGCCGAGGTCCTTGGGGCGCACGTCGCGGGAGAGCAGCCGGTGGGTGCCGATCAGGATGTCCACCTTGCCCTCCTGGAACCCCTTGACCGCCTCGCTCGTCTCCTTGCCCGAGCGGAAGCGCGAGGCCATCTCGATCGTGAACGGGTAGTCGCGCAGGCGCTCGGTGAAGGTGCCGAAGTGCTGCTGGGCGAGCACGGTGGTGGGGACCAGGAACATCACCTGCTTGCCGTCGCCCGCCGCCTTGAAGGCGGCCCGCAGCGCGACCTCGGTCTTGCCGTAGCCCACGTCGCCGCAGATCAGGCGGTCCATCGGGCGGGCCTCCTCCATGTCGGCCTTGACCTGCTCGATCGCCTCCATCTGGTCGGGCGTCTCCTGATACGGAAAGGCCTGCTCGAACTGGAGGAGCCACTCGTCGTCCTGCGGGAACGCGTGACCGGCCCGGCGGCGGCGCTCGGCGTACAGGTTGATCAGCTCGCCCGCCAGCGCCTGCGCGGCCCGGCGGGCGCGCATCTTCATCTGCTCCCACTGCTTGCCGCCGAGCTTGGAGAGCGGTGGATCGCTCGCCTCGGCCCCGACGTAGCGGCTGATCTTGTAGAGCTGGTCGCTCGGGACGAAGACGCGGTCGCCGCCGCGGTACTCGAGCTCCAGGTAGTCGCGCGTGACGCCGCCTACGGTCTTGGTCTCGAAGCCGCTGAAGCGCGCGATGCCGTGGTCCTCGTGCACGACGGCATCGCCGGTGCGGAGGTCGGTGAAGCTGGCGACGTTCGTGCTCGTCGGACGCTGTGCGCGGCGCCGCCGCAGCAAGCGGTGCTCCGGCAGCACCGCGAGCTTGATCTGAGGCGCGAGGAAGCCCTCGCGCAGGTTGGCGGCGGCGAAGGTGAGGCCGGGCTCGTGCTGGGCGGGACGTCCGTCCAGGAACTCCGCCCGAACGCGCATGAGGTTGTAGGCCGCCCGCTCGGCCTCGCCCTTCCGCGCCCAGGCGACCACCGTCCGGTATCCCGACCGCACCAGCTTCTCCAGCTCCGGCTCGGCTTCCCTCAAATTCCTCGCCGACGTGTCAGCGCCCTGGGCTCGGAACTCGTAGGGCTGGTCGCTTGACAGGCTCGAGAGGCTCAGCGCAACTCTCTCTCTCAGTGCCTCCCTGCAATCCACATAGAGGTGGTGGGCATCTTCATCGTGGAACGACGTCGATACGTCGTGCCACAGGTCCTCCACGGCCGGATTGATCTCCTCCTCGGCCGCTATGGCCACCAACGCTGACTGCGGCAGTAAAGAGAGGAAATCCGTGAAGCGGTCGACCGGTAGGAGGTCGGCGATGTCGGGGCGGTCCTCGTCCGTCGCCGCCATCTCCGCCAGCTCCCTGTGCTCGGGCCCGATCTCGGCCGCGGGCGCGATCTCGATCCGCTCGGCCTCCTCCAGGGAGCGCTGGGTGAAGGTGGAGAAGAACGTCAGGCGCTCGACCTCGACGTCGAACAGCTCGCAGCGCACCGCGCGCTCCTCGGTGGCGGGGTAGACGTCGAGGATGTCGCCGCGGATCGCGAACTGCCCGCGCTCCTCGACCTGGTCCACCCGCTCGTACCCGCAGGCGACGAGCTGGTCGGCGGCCTCGTCGAGGTCCACCAGCCCCCCGCGCTCGATCGCGAACCCGTGCGGGCGCAGCTCGGGGTCCGGCACCTTCTCGCACAGCGACGCCGCCGAGGCCACCACCACGGCGGCCTCCTCCCCGGCGGCCAGCAGGGCGTCGAGCGCGGCGACCCGCAGGCCCACGAGGTGCGGCGGCGGCGCGAGGTGCGACTCGTACTGCACCCCGCGCGCCGGGTAGAGCCGCACGGGGCGCGGGGCGAGGAAGGTCTTGAGGTCGGCGGCCAGGTCGCGAGCGGCACGGTCGTCGCCGGCCACTATGAGCGCGGGCCTCGTTGGCTCCTCGTCCGCCAGAACGGCGAGCAGGTAGGGACGCAGCGACTGGGACACGAAGGCCCGCTCCCCCGCCCCGGTCCGCAGCGCGCCCGCCAGCCTCCCCACGCCGGGGTCCTCCTGGGCGAACTGAAGCAGTGACCGAAGGGAGCTGGGCATGCGAAGCGACCGCGATCTCCGCGCGGCGGGGTGCCCGCCAGTCTAGGCGTGCGGCGGCGCTCCGATGCCGTCCGAGCGGCGCTTAGGATCGTTCGAGCATGGGCGCGAACGGGCGGAACGGCGGCGGTCCGCTCGGCGCCTTGCTCAAGAACTTCGGCGCGGTGGGAGCCGCGATCGTCGGGCTGCTGTACCTGTCGGGGCTCCTGCTGAAGTGGTCGGAGCTGCGCCACGCGGGCGTCTCCGTGCGCGACGTCCTCCCGCAGTTCCCGCTCGAGCAGATCCTCGGCACGGGGCTCACGCTCGTGGCGCCGGCGCTGGCCGGCATCCTCGTGATGGTCGCGCTCCTCGCGGCGCTGTACGGCTACGAGCTGTGGCTGGCGAGCACCGCGCGGCGCTTCCAGGCGCTGCGTGCACCGGAGGTTCCCGAGGAGCTGCGGGACGAGTGGACCTCGTTGTACGACGTCTCGGTCGAGGAGACGGCGTGGGACGAGATTGACAAGGAAATGGGCGTCGCCCAGACGGCGGCCGAGGAGGCGGGCGACCGCGCCCGCATGAAACGGCTGAAGCGCATGCGGCGCCGGTTTCGCTCCTTCACCATGATCCTGCTCGCGTTCGGATCGCTCCAGGCGGTCGCGTACACGGTGCTGTTCCCGGCGGAGGTCGCCGTGCCCGGCTTCATCCTGACCCCGGTGCTCGCGATCGCCGTGATGGCCGTCATGGGCGATGGGAGGGGCGGCGTTCAGTGGATCGTGATCGTCTACTACGCCCTGTTCGCGGTCCTGCTCGTCGTCGCGACGATCGGCTATCCGCGCGGCCTGCCGCCGGTGCAGGTGGTGACGGACAACGAGGGCAACGTCGAGGGCACGCTCGTCCTCCGGACCAACACGACCTGGTACCTCGCGGTCGGAGACGGGGTCCTGCGTGCCGTGCCCAACGAGCACGTCGAGTGTGCGCGCGTGGAGCCGTCGCCGCCGCGCAAGCGACCGATGGCCGACCTCGCCCCGCCGGAGGAGCGCAACCCGCTCCCCCGCCTCACCTGCCCCGCGGCGGACGAGGACGAGTCCGGAGGCTAGGCCTCGAGCAGCAGGCGCTCGGTGGCTTCCGCGGCGCGCTCGATCAGGTCGCGGACGTCCTCGTGCGGCTCCGCGAAGCGGCCCAGGACATGGGCGGAGACGATCTCGGGATCGGTGGTGTCCGGCCGCCCCACCCCCACGCGGACGCGGCGGAAGTCGGTGCTGCCGAGGCCGGCCTTCAGCGACTTGAGCCCGTTGTGACCAGCCAGGCCGCCGCCCACGCGCGCCTCGATCCGCCCGAACGGCAGGTCGATCTCGTCGTGGATCGCCACCACCCGGTCGAGGTCCACCCCGACCGCGCCGCGCGCGGGCCCCACGCTGTTCCCGGCCTCGTTCATGTACGTCTGCGGCAGCAGCACCGCCACCCGCGGCCCGCCCGGCCCGGTGCGCCCGTCCGTGAACAGGCCCGCGTACTTCTTCTTCGCCCGCGGCAGCCCCCAGCGCTCGGCGAGCAGGGCGGCCACCTCGAAGCCGACGTTGTGCCGGGTCCCCTCGTACTTGGACCCCGGGTTGCCGAGGCCGACGATCAGCCAGTCGGCACGGCCACCGCCGCGCCGGAAGAGGCTCAGGACCCCTCGCCGCCGCCTTCGGCGGACTCGCCCTCGGCGGGCGCGGCGCCCTCCTCGCCGGCCTCGTCGCCGACGACCGCCTCGGCCTCGTCGCCGACCAGCTCGGTCTCCTCCTCGACCTCGGGCTCGACCACCTCGGTGGGGATCGTGACCGTGGCGACGATGGTCTCCTCCGGGTCGTCGAGGAACTCGACGCCCTCGGGCGCGGTCAGCTCGGAGAGGTGCATCGTGGCGGCGGGCTCCATGCCGGAGACGTCGGCCACCACGCGCTCGGGGATCGACGTCGGCAGCGCCTCGATGTTGAGCTCGCGCGTGACGTGCTCCATCACGCCGCCCTCCTTGACGCCGGGCGCCTCGTCGACGCCCTCGAGCTCAAGCGGCACGGTGGTCTGGATCTTCTCGTCGAGCCGGACCTGGAGCAGGTCGATGTGGACGATCTCGGCCCGGACCGGGTGGTGCTGCTGGTCCTTGACGATGACCGGCATCTCCTTGCCGCCGGCGATCGAGATGTCGATCACGGCCGAGCTGGCCAGCAGCGCGCTGCGCAGCTCGCGCGCGTCGATCTTGATCGCGTGGCAGTCGCCGTCGCCGCCCCCGTACACGACGCCCGGGATCAGGCCCTCCCGGCGCAGGCGGCGCGAGGCGCGCGACCCGGTCTCGGGGCGCTCCTCGACGGTCAGCTTCGCGCGCTGTCGCTGTGCGGCCATGACGGCGGCGAGTGTAGCCTGCGCCCAGCCCATGGCTCGCGACGAATCCAGGATCCCGACGGGCCGGGTGCAGCGCACCGCGAAGGTCGGCAGCGTGATCGGGACCCAGGGCGCCCGCTACGCCGGGAGCAAGGCCGCGAACATCGTGCGCTCCAAGGAGCGGGGCGAGGAGGTGCTCGACCAGCGCCACCTGGAGGCGGCCGAGCGGATGGTCGAGGCGCTCGGGACGATGAAGGGCGCGGCCATGAAGATCGGCCAGCTCGCCTCGTTCATCGACACCGAGTTCCTGCCGCCGGAGTACCGCGAGCTGTACCAGGACAAGCTGAGCGAGCTGCGCACCTCGGCGCCCCCGATGCCCTGGAAGAAGGTCCGCAAGGTGCTCGAGGAGGAATGGGAGGGCGACACGCCCGAGGACCTGTTCGAGGAGTTCGAGGAGGAGGCCGCCGCGGCCGCCTCGATCGGCCAGGTCCACCGCGCGGTGCTGCCGGACGGCCGCAGGGTGGCGGTGAAGATCCAGTACCCCGGGGTGGCCGAGGCGGTCCGGGCCGACATGCAGAACGCGGGCATGATCCTGCGGATGGCCAAGGCGCTCGCGCCCGGGCTCGACGCCAAGGCCGCCGCGGCGGAGCTCAAGGAGCGCGTGCTCGAGGAGCTCGACTACGAGTACGAGGCCCAGAACCAGCGCTCGTTCGCGCGCGGGTACCGCGGGCACCCGTTCATCTACGTCCCCGACGTGCTGACCCGGCTCTCGCGCCGGCGCGTGCTCGTGACCGAGTGGGTCGACGGGATGGGCTTCGACGAGGTGAAGGAGCTGCCCCAGGACGAGAAGGACCGCTTCGCCGAGATCGTCTTCCGCTTCTGCTTCGGCTCGATCTACCACCTCCAGCACTTCAACGCCGACGCGCACCCCGGCAACTACGTGCTGATGGAGGACGGGCGGGTGGCGTTCCTCGACTTCGGCATGACCAAGCAGCTCGACAAGGAGCAGATCGAGCTCGAGATCACCGCGCTGGAGGCGGTCTTCGACGAGGACCCCGAGCGCCTGCGGGTGGCGCTGCACGACCTGGGCTTCCTCAACAACCCCAAGAAGATCGACGCCGAGAGGCTGATGGAGCACGTGAAGACCGTCGGCGGCTGGTACATGCAGGACAAGGACGTCCGGATCAGCCCGCGCTACGTGATGAAGGTGATCACGGCGGTCTCGGACCCGCGCTCCGAGTTCTACGACCTGATGCGCCGCGAGAACGTGCCGGCGAACGAGCTGATGGGACGGCGGATGGAGACCGGCGTGATGGCCGTGCTCGGCCAGCTCGAGGCCACGCGCAACTGGTACCGGATCGGGCGCGAGTGGTGGTTCGCCGACGAGCCGGCCACCGAGCTCGGGCGCGAGGAGTGGGCGTACTTCGAGTCGCGCGGCGAGCGGCGCGTGCGGAAGTTCGCGGCGCGGTCCGGCGGGGGCGCCTAGAGGAACGGCTTGGTGGTCATGTCGAGGACCACCAGCGTGATGATCAAGGTGTCGAAGGTCGCGACGGTGAGAACGCGGTCGACGTTGGCGGCCACACCTGGGTCGGAGATCCCGTTCGCCTCGATCACCGCGTCGCGACGCTTGCCCTGGGGCCCGTAGAAGCCCACGCCGAGCACGAAGCTGACGAACCAGCCGGCGTAGCCCAGGATCACCCAGGTGTCGGAGTAGTCGTAGCCAGCCTCGTCCACGAGGAAGCTGCCGGCGAGGATCAGGAGGATCGAGGCGGGCGCGAAGACGAGGTTCCCGACCCTCTCGGTGAGCTTGGTGTAGCCGACCCGCTGCTCGATCGGCGCGCTCCGCTGGAGGTAGCCGAGCACGAGGACCATGATGCTGCCGCCCAGCCACACGATCGCCGCCAGCACGTGGAGCGTGAGCAGGACCTCGTAGGTCGTCACTAGAAGAGCTGGTTCTCCCCGGCGAAGATCTCGGAGACCGAGTCGTCGGTGAAGATGCGCCGGACCGAGTCGGCCAGGATGTCCGTGCAGGTGAGGACGCGGATGTTGTCCGGCGCCCCGCTGCGCAGCGGAACGGTGTCGGTCACGACGATGCCCGACAGCGGCGAGTTGCCGAGCGTCTCGTAGGCGCGGCCGGAGAAGATCCCGTGCGTGGCGCAGGCGTAGACGGCCGAGGCGCCCTCGTCGAGGACCGTCTGCGCGGCGGCGGCGAGCGTGCCGCCGGTGTCGATGATGTCGTCGACGATCACCGCGACCTTGTCCTTGACGTCGCCGATCACGTAGCCGATCTCGGCCACCTGCTGGGCCGGCCGCTCCTTCTCCAGCAGCGCGTACGGGGCGCCCACCTTCTGGGCGAACTTGCGCGTGAGCTTCACGCGACCGGCGTCCGGGGAGATGATCACCAGGCCGCTGGCGTCGCCGAGCTGGTCCTTCACGAACTGGCTCAGGATCGGCATCGCGGTCATGTGGTCGACGGTCTTCTGGAAGAAGCCCTGGAGCTGGCCGGCGTGGAGGTCCATCGTCAGCAGGCGGTCGATGCCCGCGGCCTCCAGGCACTTGGCCACGAGCCGGGCGGTGATCGGCTCGCGCGGCGCCGACTTCTTGTCCTGGCGCGAGTAGCCGTACCAGGGGGCGACGGCGATCACGCGGTGGGCGGAGGCGCCCACCGCCGCGTCGATCATCACGAGCAGCTCCATGAGGGCGTCGTTCGCGGTCATGCCCTCGTCCTCGTTGCCGGCGATCGACTGGACGATGAAGATGTCCGCCCCGCGGATCGACTCCTCGTAGCGGCAGTAGACCTCGCCGTCGGAGAACGTGCGCAGGTCGGCGGCCACCGGGTCGACCCCGACCTTGTCCGCGATCTTGAGGCCGAGCTCCTTCGAGGCGCGCCCGGCCACGACCATCATCCGCTTGTCGTAGCCGTGCGGGAGGCTCGTGCGCGGCGTGTGCTGGGCCTGGGTCTCGACGGTCACTCGGCCTGGTCCTCTTCGGTGCGCTCGATGTTCCGTTGGCGGTGGCCGCTCGACACGCCGAGGTTCCCGGGCGGGACGTCCTCGCGGATCACGGCTCCGGCTCCAGTGTACGCGCGATCCCCGACGTTCACGGGAGCCACCAGCGAGGTGTGGATGCCCGTCTTCACGCCCTCGCCGACCGTCGTCCGGTGCTTGCGGCGGCCGTCGTAGTTGGCCGTGATCGTGCTGGCTCCGAGGTTCGTGCCGGCGCCGATGTCGGCGTCGCCCACGTACGAGAGATGGGGCACCTTCGCGCCGGGGCCGATGTTCGAGTTCTTGATCTCCACGTAGGTGCCGACCTTCGAGCCCTCGGCCAGCCGCGCCCCGGGGCGCAGGTAGGCGAACGGGCCGACGCTCGCCTCGTCGCCCACCTCGGCCTCGGTCAGCACGGCGTGGAGCAGGGTGACCCGGTCGCCGATCCTCGAGTCGGCGATGGTGGCCTGGGGGCCGATCTGGCAGCCGCCGCCGATCGTCGTGGCGCCCCTCAGCGTGACCCCGGGGCCGATCGTGGTGTCCGGGCCGATCGTCACGCCCGCGTCGATGGCCACCGTGTCCGGCGCGGTGAAGGTCACGCCGTTCGTGGCATGGCGCTCGACCAGCGCCGCGCGGGCCAGGCGCTCGATGTCGAGCAGGTCGGCGCGCGTGTTGACGCCCATGGCCGAGCGGAGGTCGTCGGTCGCGTGGGCGGCGAGCGTGCGGCCGCGGTCGCGGAGGATCGGGATGACGGCGGTCAGGTAGCGCTCGCCGCGCTCCTCGCCCACGGTGTCGAGGGCGTCGAGGAGGTCGGCGGCGTCGAAGGCGTAGGTCCCGATGTTGATCTCGCGGATGGCGAGCTCCTCCGGGGGCACGTCCTCGGCGTGCTTGGTCTCGACGATGCGCTCGACCGTCCCGTCGGCGGCGCGGACCACGCGGCCGTAGCCGGTGGGGTCGAGCCGGTCGGTCGTCAGGAGGGTGGCGGCGGCGCCGGCCCGCTCGTGGGCCGCGGCCAGGCCGCTGACGAGCTCGGCGGAGACGAGCGGGTGGTCGCCGGAGAGGACCAGGACCGTGCGCGAGGCCTCGATCGCGGCCCGCGCGGCGAGGACGGCGGAGCCGGTGCCCTCGCCCTCGACCTGCTCGGCGATCTCGACGGTCCCGTTCAGGCGCTCGGCCACGCCCTCGCCGGGGCGCGTGATGCACACGACCCGCTCGGCGCCCGCGGCCCGCGCGGCCTCGACGACCCACTCCACCATCGGCCGCCCGCAGACCGGGTGCAGCACCTTGGGCAGCGAGGACCGCATGCGCGTTCCGTGGCCGGCCGCCATGATGAGGACCGTGAGGTCGCGGGCCATTGCGTGACCAGCGTAACGCGGTGCTAGCGTCGCGCCAGCGCTTGGGGAGTGGTGTAACTGGCTAGCACAGGAGCCTTTGGAGCTCCGGGTCGGGGTTCGAGCCCTCGCTCCCCAGTCGCCGGCTAGCCGACGGGGATCAGCTCGAGGCCACTGTCGCGCTCGGCCTCGGACACGGAGATCACCTGGAGCGCGCAGCCGCAATCGCAGGCGAGCGTCTCGAGCTCCTCCAGCGTGCCGTAGGCCTCGAAGATCTCCGTGCAGTCGTCGTCGGAGCAGATGAGCACGGCGTGGAGCATCGCGTCATGGTGGGGTGGCCGCCGGACGGATCGTGGCCATGATCAGCGCGGTCAGGTGGATCACGCCGGCCGCGCAGATGTAGACGACCGAGGCGACGGTGCGGTCCGCCGAGTTCTCGAGCCAGTAGTCGATCTCGAGGTAGCCGGTCCAGTAGACGAACACGAGCCCGAGCACCATCAGGGTCGCCGAGCCCAGGTAGAAGCCGGCCTCGCGCCTCGCCACGCCTCGGACCAGGCACGTGATGGCCAGCGCCAGCAGGCACGGGACCAGGAAGCTCCAGTGACCGACGTCGCCGAACTTGTCGAAGAGGCCGCTGAAGGCCTTCGGGACGCGGTCGAAGCGGTCGCCGAGGTAGTCCCACTCGAGCGCCTCGCCGAGCGGCGGGACGTCCTTGCTCTTGATGTCGTGGGAGCCCCGCCAGAGCATCCAGGGCAGCACTCCCGCCCCGAAGATCGCGCCGGCCGCCAGCAGCGGCCGCCACCCGCCGCGGCGGGTGATGATCGTCGTCGCGCCCGCCACCACGAGGATCGCCACCGCCGCGACGAGCCCCTCGTTCTTGGTGTTGGCCGCGGCGGCCAGCACGACGCCCGCGAGGACCAGGTAGCGCGCCCCGCCCCCGTTCAGCCACAGCCCCACCGCGAGCGCGCCCACCCCCACGAACCCCGCGACCGTCACGTCCGCGTATCCGATCTCGACGATGCGGTGGCTGCGGTCGCTGATCGCCAGTGCGGCCACCGGGATCAGGACGATCAGCAGCGGGAAGCCGCGGGTCCGCGCGAGCCACAGCATCGTCCACACCACGGCGGCGAAGAAGACCCACAGCACCACGTGCCACTCCTGGAGCTGGATGTCGTCAACCGAGCGGAAGAACAGCGACTCGAGCAGCGGCTGGAGCACGGGGTAGTGCGGATGCGCCGGTCCCGGGTCGGTCCCGGTGAACACGAGGGGATCGAGCTTCCCGTCGAGCTGGAAGAACGCGACCCCCTTGTAGGACCAGAACGCCCAGTCGTCGCCGACCGTGGGCGCCTTCGAGAACGCGGTCGCCGTCAGGGTGAAGAAGACGGACAGGACGCCTATGCCGATGCGCACGATCCAGGTCTCGAGCCGCGTGGCCGGCGGCTCGAGCTCGACGGGCTCGACGCGTTCCCGCCGGACCCAGCCCACCACCCCGAGCGCGAGGGTCGCGACGAAGGACACCGCGGCCAGGGCCGGCAGCTTCACCCCCGTGCCGAGGACGAGCAGGAGGATGAGGGGCGTCAGCACGACCGCGAGCCCGGCGACGTATGCCGGCCCTATCGCCGCCGGCACCTCGCGTGCGCGGCGCACGAACCCGAGCGCGTAGAGCAGCGCGAGCCCGGGCGGGACGAACGCCAGGTGGAAGGCGGCGAAGCCGGCGTCCTGACGCATCAGGGCTTCCTCAACACGAAGTGGTCGCGGTCGTACTTGAAGACCTGGGCCCCCCGCCGCTCGAAGAACTCGAAGGTCGTCCGCGACGGGGCCTCCCAGAAGATCAGGTAGCGCGCCTTGTGGGAGTCCCCCACCGCGAGCCGCGGCAGCAGCTGGAAGCGGATGCAGATGTCGCCCGCGCCGGCCAGTGCGCCGCTGGCCTCCATGTAGTACCGCTCGCGAACCGGGATCTTGCTCCCGACGAACGAGAGGAAGTCCACGTCCACGCCCGTGGCGACGCAGGTGGCCGCGGCCTCCTGCGGCGACACGTCCGAGTTGCGCTCGCGCTGGTCGTCGAGGTAGTTCCAGCGCTCGCGCAGGAACCAGCCGCTGAGAATCGCCAGGAAGACGAGGACGCCGACGGCCAGCGCCTGCTCGAAGCGCAGCTCCACGCCGAGGCGGATCAGGAGCGCCCGCACCAGCGCGGCCCCGGCCACGATCGCCAGGACCTGGGTGATGGTCTGGATCACGCGGCGCCGGATGCTACGAGCCGCGCGCCCGCGGCGGCGCTCAGCTCCGGCGGTGGTCGCGCGGCACGGTGCCCGCCTCGGTGCCGGGCTCGTGCGCCGGGCCGCGGGCGGGCATGATCCCGAGGACCCGCATCGCCTTCAGGCCGAGGCCGAGACGCTCGCGGCCGTCGGTGGAGGACACGTCGAGCCCGCTCAGCTCCTTCACCCGCTCGAGCCGGTAGCGGATCGTGTGGCGGTGGGTGAACAGCTTCTCGGACGTGCGGGCCACGCTGCCGTCCTCGTCCAGGAACGTCTCGAGGGTGCGGACGAGCTCGGTCTCGTACTGCTCGTCGTAGGCGAGCAGCGGCGCGACGGTCTCCTCGTGGAAGCGCTCGAGCTCGCCCGGGTCGTCGCTCATCGCCGGGAGCAGCAGCCGGTACGCGCCGGTGTCCTCGAACGAGAGCAGCGGGCTGCCCTGGGCCTCGGCCACGTTGGCCGCGAGGAGGGCCTCGAAGCCGGCCCGGTGCACGTCGACCGGGTCCTGCGCCGGGCGGCTCACCCCGATCACGGTGGAGAAGGACTGGAGGTTGGTCTCCAGCTCGCGCCTGAGCGAGTCGGCCACCCGGCCGGTCAGCGCCGGGTCCTGGGCGGGCACCACCACGACCAGCTCGGCCGCGACCGGGGCCTGCCCACTGCGCGCCACGGCCACGT